>JANXLS010001247.1 GCA_025355035.1 Planctomycetota bacterium
GCTGTATTCGAAACAAAAACGACGGCGCCGGGAAGCGATTTGTGGAGCGTCATGCCGTCACAGTCGTAGACGAGCGTTTCGTCGCGCCCGGACAAAACGTTGGACACGCCGACGGCGTTGCGAAGCGCTTCGAGCAGCGACTTAGGCAGTGGGTTCTCGATAAGAATGGCGGTGTTCAACAGTCGGGTTCTCGCAGGAATTTAATTTTAAGAATATCGCGCGGCGGACGCGTTTCCAGCACTGTCGTGAATTCAAACAATCGGCCCGGAGAATCGCTTCTCCGGGCCGGGATAATTCATGTCGTTACCAACGGCTTTACAGCGCCGAGATCGGAATGTACTGTGCTTCGTTGCGCGGAATACGATTCTCCTGTGTGCGACGATAGTGTGGAGTTTCGCGTTCCGGTTCACTCGCGGTGTTCGGATTGCATGCCAAGCACGGCAGGTAGATCGTCTGTCCGATGTAAATCCGATCTGGATGAACACCTGGGTTTACGGCCGCGATTCGGGCGACCGTCTTCGGACTGCTTGTGCCGAAGTGGTGCAACGCAATTGCTGACATCGTTTCACCGGCTTCGACTTTGTGCGCGCAGACCGAACCCCGACCCGGTATCGGGCAGGGCTGAACGCCCTTCGCGACGGGTTTGTTCCACGGTTGGCTGGCGTACTCGTCGTTGTACTCGTCGCGAACTCGCGGCGCTTTGTTCAGCTTGCGCGGATGGTCGTGACGATCCTCGGCGTAGTCGTCAGCCGACGGCAATCGCGGCTGCGTCGGCCGGCCGATGCGGTTGCGATCTGAACGCTCGTCATAATTATCCTGCGGGATAAACTCCTTTTCCCTGGGACGAGCCGGTGCTTTTCGCGGCGCTTCCTGGGGGACCGGCTCGTACCGCTCAACGGGTTTCGGCGGGGTGTAATTGTATTGCGGTTCCACGCGCTGCGGAGCCTGAGGAATGTATTCAGGAACCGGCGGCGGAGTGTAGCGCGGCGTTGGAGCGACATAGTTGTCTTGAGGCTTGGATTCGTAACCGCCGACCGGCGGTGTGGGCTTGTTGCCTGTTCATGTGGAACACGCTGCCGCGTAACTGACCCGCGTTCCCAACGTTCCAAGCGCAGCCATCATGGCGATTCGCAAGACATACTGTTTCATGACACACCCTCCGATTTGACTCGGACTCCGTTCGCACAACACAGTCGAAGCCCACTTAATATGTCTGACGTACTATATCGTAAGTTATTGATACAATTGTAGTTATAAATTATTATCGGACACGGAATGCACATGTGCTGCTGGGAGACACCACGAAAATAAATTTAAAAATCGCACCTCGACCGTGAACTGGATCGAGTGTCCATTGAAGCGCCATCAGTCGAAACCCGCACAGTCCGGATCTTCAGCCTTCTCTTTTTTTTAAAGAAAAATGTCGGCGTCCTAACCTTCGTATCCCAAATTGGGCCCCAGCCACTTCTGCGTTTCCGCCACACTGAGCCCCTTTCGATCTGCGTAATCCGCGACTTGATCCCGATCGATCTTGCCCACCGCGATGTACTTCGATTCCGGATGCGCAAAATACAATCCGCTTACCGCGCTCGTCGGCCACATCGCGTAACTTTCAGTCAGCGTCAAGCCGGCGTTTTTCTCCGCGTCGAGCAACTTGAAGAGCGTTCCTTTTTCCGTGTGATCCGGACACGCCGGGTAGCCATGCGCCGGGCGAATGCCACGATACTTTTCAGCGATCAATTGCTCGGGCGTCAAGTTCTCCGTCAGCCCAAAGCCCCACGCATCGCGCGCCTTCGCGTGCAGGTATTCCGCGAACGCTTCGGCTAATCGATCGGCCAACGCCGCGGTGTTGATCGACCCCGTATCATCGTGATCCGCGACGAATTTCGTGCGCAGCTCCTCGACACCAATCCCGGCATTGACCGCGAATGCGCCGAGATAATCCGCGCGACCACTGCTTTTCGGCGCAATGAAATCGGCCAGCGAGTACATCGCGCGATCCGTCGCCTTGTCCGGGCGTTCAGCTTGCTGGCGTAGCATCCGGAACGTCGTTAGTACCGTCGTCCGAGAGTCGTCCGTGTACAATTCGATATCGTCGCCAACACTGTTTGCCGGGAAAAATCCAAAGACACCGCGCGCCTTGAACAATTTTTCCGCGCAGATTCTCTTCAG
>JANXLS010001250.1 GCA_025355035.1 Planctomycetota bacterium
CCGGCGCTCAATCAACTTTTCAACGAAGTGACGACATTGTGCTGGCGCAGCCGGAATTTTGTTTCAAATTCAGACTTCATCGCTTCGCGCTGCTTGACCAATTCGGTCATATCCACTTCGCAATCGACCGATACGCGCGGAATTTCCATTTGGCTCTTCAACGCCAGTGCGCCGACCTGCATCTGCGCCGGGCTGAGATGAATTTCCCGCGGACCACTCACGATAGTATAGGCACCATTTCCGTGCGCCGGATTCTGTATCGCGTGATCCGCCGAGGCCATTGTCGACCCGGCCACATCCAACGCGATCAGCGGCGTTTCGACGGGAACGCGATCGCCTTCTTTTGCGTAGAATTTCGCGATTGTTCCGTCCTGTGTCGCTTCAACTTCGAAGGATCCTTTGTTCGCTTCCATTTCGGCAAGCACAGTGCCGGCTTTAATCGTCTGCCCGACTTTCACCAGGAATCGCACCACCGTCGCATCTTCATCCGTCGGCGATTGACGTGGCGTGTCGATGTTGATTTGCCGCGCAACCGCCGGTTTCGCCTCGACCGGCTTGCTCGCCACCGGCGCGAGCATTCCAGCATCGCGCTTGTGAACTTCAGTCAACGATGCCGCTGCTGAAATCCCAATTCCGCCTGCTGAATCGATTGCTTTGCGCCCCGGCCGCAGATCCTGCCGAGCCTGTTCGCGCATGGCTTTCAACACCCCGTCAACGCTCGGCAACAGCGCCAGTTCCAGCGCGTAATTAAACGGATTGTGGTCGTCGCTTTTACAGATGCGTGCCGGCACCGCGCGAAGTTGCTCGAATACTTCGCTGACAATTTCCGCGATGACTTCCGCACCCATGCCGCACGTTTTGTTGTCTTCGTGAACGACCAGCAGTCGCCCCGTCTTGATCACCGATTCTTTGACTGCTTTTGAGTCCCACGGCGTGATCGATCGCAGATCGATGATCTCGGTTTCAATTCCTTCCTTCGCCGCTTGCACCGCCGCAGCCCGGCACAGCGATACGCCGTTGCCCCACGTCACCACCGTCATATCCTTGCCCGAACGAACCAACTTCGCGACGCCGAACGGCACGATGCAATCGAGGCTGGGCTCCTGAACGGTGTCTTCGGCGCTGTGCAACAACGCTTTCGGATACAGGAAAAGCACCGGGCGATTGCAACGCAACGAGTACCGTAACAACCCCGCCGCGTCGCCCGGGCTGGACGGAATGACGACATGCAGTCCCGGCAAATGAGCAAAGATCGCTTCGTTCGTCTGACTGTGCCACGGGCCGAGCCCCGGCAAGTACGCTCCATACGGAGCCATGATCACCATCGGACAATTCCACTGCCCTTGGCTGCGCCAGCACAATGTCGTCACTTCGTTGAAAAGTTGATTGAGCGCCGGACCCATGAAATCGATGAACTGGATGGCCGCGACCGGCAAATCGCCCATGATCGCACGTCCCACCGCGCTGCCGATGATCGTCGCTTCTGCGAGCGGCGAATTTTTGACGCGTCCGGGAAATTGCTTCGACAGTCCGCGCGTCGTTCCGAACACATCGCCCTTCGGGTCTTCGATGTCTTCGCCGAACAAACTGATGCGCGCATTGATCCGCATTTCCTGTTCAAACACCGCATCGATGCACTGCGCCATCGTCAACCCGCCCGAGCGCTTTGAAAGATAATGCGGCAAATGTTCGTCGCGCGTCGGCAATCCATCCGGCAATTTCGCGAACGCGGTGCCGATCACGTTGCCGACATCGGGTTCCGGAGCGCGTTGAGCGCGCTCGACTGCGGCTTGAACTTCGGACTTGATCTTTACTTTCAGAATTTCGAGATCGTCGCGCGTGATGACTTTTTCGAGAATGCAGCGATCGACGAAATGTTTGACAGGATCCTTTTCGTGAATCGCTTTCAATTCTTCCGCGCTGCGGTATTGGCGCTGATCGTCGGAACTCGAATGGCTCTTCAAGCGTTCCAGCCGAGCGATCATGCAGGTCGGCCCTTCACCTGCCCGGGCGCGATTAATGGCCACCACTGTTGCGTCGTAAACCGCCACCGGATCGAGGCCGTCAACCAGATGCACGCGGCAACCGTAGAACCAATGCGAGCCGTCGGCTTCGCTCAATCCGTGTGGAACCGTCCAGAATGTTTTTCCGTTCGTCGGCGTCGATATGCCGTAGCCGTTGTCTTCAATCAAAAACACAATCGGCAATTTATCGACAGCGGCTTGAGCGAACGCTTCGAGCGATTCGCCTTCGCGCGTGGATGCATCGCCAACAGACGCGACGACGACTTCATCGAGTCCGCGCTCCTTCAAACTCATCGCCATCCCGACTGCCTGAAGCAGATTCGTCGCGACCGGCGAACTCAGCGAAACGATCCGATGCCGTCGCGAATTGAAGTGCACCGGCATCTGCCGCCCACCGGATGGCCCGCCGGCTTTGCTGTAAAAATCGAGGAAGAATTCTTCGTGTTCGACACCGCGGCCCATCACAATGGCGCGGTCGCGATAATGAGGGTGCAGCCAGTCGTCCGGACGCATTGCAATCGCGACACCTGCCAGCGCTTCATGCCCTTCCGACGAGAGCTGAAAATGCCCTTGTCCACGGCGTTTGAGTGTCTGTTCAGCTTCGTCGTTAAGCCGCGATTCGAGCATCAACGTGAGCAATTTAAGCTTGATCGAGTGGTCCGCTGGGGCGGTCGCCATGCTGAGGTAGTCCTTTTCAGATTCGTCGAAACATCATCGTGTCGCATTACGGGATTTCAATGCGACTACGGTATACCACAAAAGGAGTGCGGGGAAAAGGTGAGGGAACGCAGGATCATACAGAAGACAATCCTGCGTTGAAGCAATTCAATTCCAAATCGCATTCGGTCGGATATTCTAGTTTAATATTTCCGCGTATTCGTGTAACTGTCCGTCCGGAGCTATCGTTTCCCATGAGTCTCATCCGCGTCAAAAACGTCACGAAGAAATACGACCAGCGTCTCGTTCTTAAAGAAATCTTTTTCAAGATGTCCGAAGGCGACCGGGTCGGATTGATCGGGCCGAACGGTTCAGGAAAAACGACGCTGCTCAATCTGTTGCTCGGACGAGAAGAACCGACCGAAGGCGACGTGGAAGTCGAGCGCGACGTCAAGATCGGCTACTTCTCGCAATTCTCCGAACTCGATTCTGACGCCAGCATCCAACAGATTCTCGAAGACGTTCTCGTCGACATTAAATCGCTGCTTGCAGAACTCGAACAGATCGAACGCGACATGGGCGAAGGAACCGGCGATTTCGATGCGTTGCTCGCGCGGCAGGCTGAAGTGCTCGAGGCGATCGAACACGCCGACGGTTGGAATTGGAAGAACCGGATCGACACCGTGCTGTCGAAACTCGGCTTCTCCGAGGAACATCGATC
>JANXLS010001254.1 GCA_025355035.1 Planctomycetota bacterium
CATTCCCCGCCCCCGCTCGGAATGAAAAGCTTCGACGCCACGCTGCTCACGTACGTCAAAAATGGCAGCGTTTTCGCCGTCGCCACATGCGTAAAAAATCCCGCAATATGCTCGCCCAAACCCGACCCAATCATGAGCCCCATGATCCCGCCATACAACGGAAATTGAATCACAATCCCCGCAGCTCCCTTCATACTCTGCCCCGCCGCTTTCATATAAGCCACAGGCGACCCGTGCAGCGCCAGCCCGATCAGCAAAAAAATGAAATTCACGATGTTGGGAGTGAGGTCAAAACCCTTCGCCTTAAAATACGCGTACAATACCAGCGCTCCCAACACGATCAGCGCATACGTCGGCAGCGGCGACGCGTCAATTCTTCCAGCCACCGTCGAACGATCCGAAACATATGGCGGCGCCGTGCGCTCAGCCAGCGTCTCTTCTGACGCTTCAAGCGAATTCTCCGCCTTCGGCGTCATCGACGCGACAAGAAGCGGAATCGTTAAAAGGAGTATCGCACACGCCGTCAAATTCATCGGCGTCAACACCGTCTGTTGCAGCGGTACGATGCCGATGAGATCAACGAGGAAATGCTTCGGCTCATTCACCTTCAATGGCGCACTGCCGGAGAGGCCCCCGTGCCAGATCAACTGCGCCGTGTACGCCGCCGCACCCATCAGCGGATAATGCAACGTAACGCCGCGCGTTTTCGCCTGAACGGCCACTTCGCGCGCCAGCAACGAAGCTGCAATCAGCCCAAAGCCCCAATGCACCCACCCCAGCGTCATGGCGATAAATGAAATAAATGCCGCCGAACCAAACGCCGTCTGTGGAATTTTTGCCAGCCGACACAGGGCGCGATGAACGACGGGCGAAGCGGCAATCGCTTCACCCGTCACGATCACGAGCACCATCTGCATCGCGAAATCAAGCAGACTCCAAAACCCCGATTTCGCATTGTCGTTCTTCACCCCGTTGAACCACATGTCCAACAACATGTCGAACGACTTATCCGTCGCGATTTTCGCCAGCCCAAACGTCAGCAGCGTCAGCGCAATCGCCAGCACAAAGGGATCCGGCATATAACGCCGCACCACCGATTCAAAACGCAAGCCAATTCGTTTGAGCATAAAAAACAAGGTCCGGGTGCCCCAAAGTAGGTCCGAGTGCCGATTGCTGAGTGCCGAGGAAGTGCCAATAAACGCAACGCCGTTACTCGGCACTCAGCACTCGGCACTGATCTTCACCCACGCCGGATGCCTGCCAATGAGCTTCAACGCCTGGCCCAGCAGCGTCTTCCCCGGTTCCATCTTAAACCACGTCGAAGCACCCGACGGATGTGGCAGCGGAATCATGTCGCACTCGTGCCCAAACGCTTTCATCCGGAATTGCTTTCCGATCGTCTCCGCCAACAGCGCTTTCGGAAAGAATCGTTCAATAGCCAATCGTCCAACCGG
>JANXLS010001258.1 GCA_025355035.1 Planctomycetota bacterium
GTGCAATGGTCCCCTCCTTCGCACGGCTCGCTTTTTTATGCCCGGACAATTAGCAACCTGTCGAAAAAGGCTGTTAGGGCCTGTAAAATAATAAACTGAAGAAATCCGCCGCGTATTTCGGCCTGGGTCGAGGCGGACGCGAAGGAAGATAAGATATACGAGTGTATCTCTGACTGAGCGTTCAACGAATAGCCAGGCCGAAAGACGCAATCAATTCTTCAGTTTATTATTTTACAGGCTCTTAGGCGAGGACGCCTTTTAAGACGCGGCCGTGAACGTCGGTCAGTCGGAAATCGCGGCCGCTGTAACGGTAAGTCAGGCGCTCGTGATCGACGCCGAGTTGGTTCAGTACGGTCGCCCACAGATCGTAAACAGTGCATTTGTCCGCGATCGCGTAGTATCCGAGTTCGTCGGTTGCGCCGTAAATCGTGCCGCCTTTGACACCACCGCCAGCGAGCCAGACACTGAAGCCATAGGGGTTGTGATCACGGCCGTTGCTGCCCTGGGAAAACGGTGTGCGGCCGAATTCGCCGGCCCACACGACCAGCGTGTCGTCGAGCAATCCGCGCGCGCGAAGATCCTGGATCAGCGCAGAGATCGGCTGGTCGACTTGCAGCGCCATTGCGGCGTGGCCTTTTTGGAGTTCGCCGTGCTGATCCCACGGATTGGGCGCGCCACCTGCGCCGATGCCTTGCGTCAGGCAACTGAGTTCGATGAAGCGGACGCCGCGTTCGACGAGACGCCGGGCAAGAAGACACTGCCGCGCATAGGCAGCGAGTTCAGGGTTCTTGGAATCGATGCCGTACAGTTGTTTGGTCTGCGCGGTTTCGCCGGAAATGTCGCACAATTCGGGAACGGAGCTCTGCATTCGGAACGCCGTCTCGTAATTTTTGATCGAGGCTTCTATTTGGGTGTCGGCGGCGGTCTCTTTTAAAAAGCGCTCGTCGAATTGTTGGGCGAAATCCAAACGCCGCCTCTGCGCGGATTCGGTGCCGCGCGGGCGGATGTTGCGGATGGCTTCGGGCAGATCAGCCTTCATGATCGAGCCTTGATGCTGTCCCGGCAAAAAGCCGTTGCTAAACAGACTCACTCCGCCGTGCGGTGCGACCGCGTGAGCGGCTTGCAAAACGACATATGCGGGGAGGTCGCGATTTTCGGTCCCGAGACCGTACGCCGCCCATGCGCCCGCGCTCGGATAACCCATGATGGGAAATCCGGTGTGCATGAAAAAATTCGCCTGGGCGTGTTCGTTAACGGGCGAGGTCATCGAACGAATGACGGCCAGTTCGTCGGCGACTTTTGCAACATGCGGAAACATGTTGCTGATCGGCATCCCGCATTTTCCGGCAGGCAAAAACTCGAACGGACTGGCCATCACGTTGCCGTTATTGTTGAACATCGTCCGCTCGATTTTGACAGGCATCGGTTGGCCGTGCAATTTCTTCAGCACTGGTTTCGGATCGAAGGAATCGATATGCGAGACGCCGCCGGACATGAAACAGAAAATAACGCGCTTGGCTTTTGGTACGTGGTGCGTCTTTTTCAAAGCGGCACCCGCAGGCAGATCGCGAGCCTCCGCGCGAACGTCATCGTTGAACATACCGGCGAGTGCCACAGCGCCAAATCCCGACGAGCACGTTTGGAGCATATGCCGACGGGACAACAGCCGATGGGGATTCGTTGCATTCGACATGATCAATATCCTTCGTCACTTCACATAAATAAATTCTTTGAACAGGAACATGGCCCGAGCTACATCGGTCCACGCAGACTTTTCATCAACCGGCTCCGGGGCGGGTCCCAGATTCGCGATCTCCGTTTCAATCGCCGCGATCTGAGCCTTTTTCGATTCGATGAATTTGCGATCCGCATCGCTCAACGCGGCGAGCACCTGCATGTCGCTGACACCGAACGGAGCGACCCTCGACGACGCGCGAATTTCATCCGCGCTCAAGGCGCGGTCGTACAATTGTGCGCGCAAAATTCGCCCGGACAAAAACGCATTTGCTCCGCCCGGAAGATGACGGATGCCGAAGCCGATCACGGTCTCTCCGGCTTTGAACTCGATCGGGCCATCGCTGGTGTACGAGGCACCGTACGCCTCCCCATCTCGGTACGCGGCGATGCGGCCGTCGGCGTGATACGCAATTGCCAGATGAACCGGGCGCTTGATCGCATCCTGCTCCGGCGAGCCTCGGAAGGCTTGTGTTCGCTTAAAATTATTGCTCCCGGCCAACCATTGCCGTACGTCTTTTTCCGCGAACACGATCGAATCGAAAACAGCACCGTTCGGAGTCTGAATCGTCATCACACCCCCGCCACGTTGGTCGAGCGTATCCAGTTGTACCCATGCTTCGAGCGTTTTTTCGCGGATCGTTTTCGTCAGTGGAGCCGTGATCGCGTGCCCGCGATTGCTGACGGCGAGCCCACCACTTTCTGCTCGCGCACCGTTTCGCGCGGCACCGTGTGCGGTTCCGATGCTGTCACGCAAATCGTTCCTAAAGTCCCAACGGCCAATCGGCGTTGGTACCTTCGGGTCAATGACAGCTACAGGCGCGCCTTTGTCCGCCAGCAATTGCGCACGGACCGGCTCCGTGCGTTGGCGGATGTCATTTTGATGCGCATCGATTTTTGTGCGCATCTCCGATTGCTTCTGCGCGAGTTCCTCCTGCTTTCGAGCGATCTCCGTTTGCATGCTCTTCGTCTCTGCCATGTAAGCCTTGATTCGAGCGATTTCGTCGGCTTGAGCCGGGCGCGAAAACGCAGCGGCGAACATGCGTTGAATGCGGGCATCGTCGTTTGATCTGGTGTTTTCGGTAAGAATTCGCCCTGCCCACGCTGCGGCGAGCGTCGCGACGAACTCGTCATTCATGAGTGTCAACGATTGCGCCGGGACGTTCGTCACATCGCGGCAGCCGACCGTGCTGAACGGCTCGGGAAAATCGAATGCACGCAGAAATGGGTCGAGCGCCGTGCGTCGCACGTTGACATATATGCTGCGCCGAGCCGCACGACCATCCGTCGGAGGGCCGTACAAATCTGCGCTCAAAGTTCCCGAGACTGCAAGCAGTTCGTCTCGAATCGCTTCGCCTTCCAGTCGCCGGACGTTTGCGTGAGACAACAGTGTGTTGTCCGGATCGACCTGCATCGATTTCGCTGACGGCTTCGACGCCTGTTGCCATGTCTTGGACGTGACGATGAATCGAATCGCTTCTTTCAACGATCCGTCGTGTTCCTTGAATCGCGTCGCGAGAAAATCGAGCAACTCCGGATGTGTCGGTTCAACGCCCAACTTCCCGAAATTGTCCGGCGTCCGAACAATTCCGCGCCCAAACAGATGGTGCCACAATCGGTTCACGATCACGCGCCGCGTGAGCGGATTGTCGTCGCGCACAATGCTCTCTGCGAGTTGCGTGCGACCGCTTAACGATGTCTGATATGGAGTCGCATCGATGGCTTCCAAGAATCGGCGTGGAACAACATCACCCGGCGTTTTGTGATTTCCGCGCACAAGCAGGAATTGATTTCGACCGATTGTCTCTTCCAATCCGGGGACTCGTGTTGGGACGACGATCTCACTTTCGAGTCGCCGATATTCCGTTAGGAACGGTTTGGCTGTGGCAAGCCGATCGACCTGATTTGGCAGCAGATTCTTCATTGCGGAATCGAGCATCAGCGCTTGAGCATCAGTCATTGTCCCGGATTTCCACGCGATGATCGCGTTTGTCAAAGCAGAAACGATGCGTTCCGCGCATTCCGCGTACGACTTCGGCGGTGCTTTTTCGGCGGCATCAAAAATCGGATCGAGGAATTCGCGCGTTTCGACGGGCGGCACCGGATCACCCTTTTTTACAATGACGGCTTCCCGTATTCCGAACCATGAACGCGGTTCGTTGTTGACCAACAACGGCGCGTCTTTTCCGGTCGTGACTTCAAGATGAATGTCATCGCCGTGCCAATACGAGGCATCCAATCGATGCCATTGCCACTCGTTCTTGTTCACCGCCACAGGGTAGATCGTTCCGTTGCGCGGATAATCTGCCACGACGTAACGTGATGCCGACGTGCCGTCGCCAATCGTGTTGAACCACACTTCGTAAGTGTCGTTGAGGCGTACGACATCCGACGAAAATCGCGCGGTGCTTTTGGCTGTCAAAAGATTCGAAAAAACGCCAGCGGGGAAGATCGCTCCGAGCGCGGTATCGTTTGCGGTTGAAACCGTAAACTCGCCCGCGCGAGTCGGCTTCAGCGACACGCCATTTCCATATCGGAACCAGGTCGCGCAATCCGCGTCGTTCGCCAGGTTCCAACGCTTGAAGTAAGCGCGCTGAGCATGATCGTCCCGTTGTTTCTTCTCGGCTTTCCATTCCGCTACCTGCCGCGCCCAACCGCTGCTGAAATGCGCGTCATCGATTGCCTCTTTGTGCAGAACAAACAAAGGGTGGAGCAACGCCTTGGGACTCTCGGCGTTCTTCCACGCGCCGTCTTCGGCCGTCAGATGCGGGCGCAGATTTGCCACGGCCTCCAACCACGCGTCGGCGATTGCGGTATGAATCTGTGGCTTCAACGCGGCCAACTGCGCCCGATTCTTGTCAAGTTTTTCCGGGAGGTCAATCGCCACACGCGAGGGTCTGCACGAACCCAGAACGCCAAAGATCGCGTAATAGTCTTTTTGACTGATCGGATCGAATTTGTGGTCGTGGCATTTCGCACACGAGACGGTCAATCCCAGAAATGCTTTTGAGAATGTGTTGATTTCGTCATCGATAAAACGCACTTTTTCCTCGAGAGCGTCCGTTGGTGCGAACCCGTGAAAAACCATCCGCCAATGCGCCGGGCCGATCATCGATTCATTGATGCCAAGCTCTCGATTGATGCGCGGATGCTCCATCAAATCGCCGGCGATGTGTTCGCGAACAAGCTGGTCGTACGGCACGTCGGCATTCAGTGCTCGGATCAAATAGTCGCGGTACATCCAGGCGCCATCGATCGCCGGATCGCCTTCAGAGCCGTGCGACTCGGCATAGCGAATCCAATCCATCCAATGCCGAGCCCAGCGTTCACCGAAATGCGGATTGGCCAAAAGATGATCGACCAGTTCTTCGAAACCTTTGGATTGAACACGGGGTGCCCACGATTCAATCTCATCGCTCGTCGGTGGCAGGCCGATCAATGTGAAGAACGTCCGGCGCACCAGTGTCCGCGGTTCGGCTTGCTCGCTGGGCTCAAGCCGTTTCTCCTGAAGTTTGGAAAGAACGAAACGATCAATGGGGTGCTCGGACCATGTGCTCGCTGCTGCAGCCGGCGGATTAGAATTTTTGATGGGTTGAAAACTCCACCACTTCTTGCGCTTTTCGAAGATCGTTTCCCACGACATGGCCTTCGCGAGTTCTTCAGCGCTGGGCGGCTTGTCGCGCGGATCAAACGCTCCGGACGCGATCCACGTTTCGAAATCGGCGATGACGCGATCATCAAGTTTCCCGCCGTTCTTCGGCATCTTCGATTTCTTGACTTCATGCTTCAGTACCGCGATCAAACGACTTTGCTCTGGTTTGCCCGGAACTAAAATCGCGCCTTCATCACTCCCTTTGAAGAGCGATGCGCGATCATCGACTGCAAGTCCACCTTCGGCCGTCTTCGCCGAATTGTGGCAACTGTAACATTGATCGACGAGTACCGGACGAATGCGCGTTTCAAAAAACTCGAGCTGCGCCGAAGTCGGAGTTTCAGCAGCGTTTCCGCTGGACGAAGCCAGGACCGGCAACATCATCGCGACGATCTTCCACATTTTAAAAACTCCAGAATAGCGCACTCTTAAAATGGAATCCGCGCAAATGGATGGACACATCATTACGCCGAAAGCGTCATTGTTCTCTGATCTATACACGCGTTCAATAGCGAAGGCTCCAGCAGTACCACAATTATTCAGAATGAATCACTTCTCTTTTCCTTCCGTCACCCACTCGAGCGGGAAACGGGCAAAGGTGATGCGGGCGTAGTTATCTGTTTCGAAGAGGCAGCCGACTTCCCCGTTCGGCAATCGAGTCAGCACGGAATAGGCGAACATTTCCTTGTAAAGAACGCGCTTGATCGGCCAAGTTGCGCCGTCGTCAAAGCTTGCATAGATGGTGCCGTTGTCGCGCTTGGTACTGTCGGGACCGCTGTAGAGAAGCACGTTTTTGGCGCCGTTTTCGGCGAACGAGTTGCGAAGGATGGATCCCATGCAACTGGGGTCGCGAAGTTCAGGAACGTCTTCGGTTTTCGACCACGTCACACCGCCGTCGTGACTGATCGATTTCTTGCGAACTTTCGCTCCGGCAAATTGGCGGCTGTTGAGGAGTACAGAACCGTCGCTGAGTTCGGCGACCTGAACTTCGTTGAGCTGACTGTGCTTGCCGCCTTTGGCATCAGTAATGATTGCGCCGGGAACGTTGTCGCCGCATTTCCAGGTTGCTCCGCGATCATCGCTGTAAACAGTATAATTGTTCCAGATCCCGTACGGGCCTTCGTTGAACGGGAAGATGATGCGGCCTTTGTTGGGTCCGTGTTCAAGCTGAATTGCGATGCCGGGACCGCTGGCGATTGTCGTCGCGCCCGTCGGGCGTTTGGTTGTAGCCGTCACGTCCAGCGGGTTGCTCCACGTCGCGCCGTCGTCGTCGGAGGTGAGCAGGAAATTGCGATAGATGTTCGGGCCGTCAAAGCCGGTCGCTATCTCTTTACTGTGCTCTTTAAGGTGGCTGGGGATGCGTTGATACATGAGCAGAACTCGTCCGGATTCGTGTTCGACGATCGCGGTTGGGTTGTTCAGCGAATTTGCTCCGTCGTCGGCGATGATTTGAATCGAGCTCCAGGTTTGTCCCCCATCCGTGCTGCGCTTGATTGCGATCTTGTTCAGGGCCTGATCGCTGTTAGCGGCTCTTGCTTCAGCGAACGCGAGGATCGTACCTGTTTTCGTGACGACGACGGACGGAATGCGGATTGATTTGAAATGGTCGGTTTTCGCGACGAACACATCGTTGAAGACGGGTTCTGCGGCATGCGTGAGTAACGAAAAAAAAGCGAGTGCGGCGAGACGAACGACGTTGAACTTCATGGCGTCTCCTGATAATGAGAAATGCGAACGCTAACGCCTCGGGCAAATCTTCGAATTGCCGGATGGTGGCGAGCGCGTTTTATCGTGCGCCTTTTCCCTTTATTTCGCTGTCCCAACGTGCCATCCACTCTTCGATGTTTTTGTCGAATTCCTTTGCGTCGAATTTCATCGGGTCGAGCTTTAAGTTGCGCATCGCTTCCGGAAGTTTCTCCGGCGGGATATCGGTTCGTGCTGGGATGCGGTCGCGTTCAAGCGCCATCAAAATGAGCTGTTCCGGATCGTTGACGAAATCGTAGAAGAGTTTCGCGCCTTCGGGGTTTGGATTATTTTTAATCAGCGCGATCGGTTCAACGTTGACCATCGTTCCGGTCGGCAGGATGTAGTCGAACGGCTTGCCTTTGTTTTTCTTCAGATTCAAAATGTCCGGAAGATTCCAAGGCGCGAGGGCGCAAGGTCCATCGCTTTCCAGCAAGCGATACAATCCGTCGGGATTTGCGGCATAGGGCAACGCAGTGTTGGCGTCGAGGTTTTTCAGAAATTCGAAACCGGCGTCGATGCTGCCGCGACGTTCATTTTCGCGCAGGAGCAACGCGCCGAAGATCAGCTTCATACCGGAACTCGCTCGGACATCACGGAGGGCGATGCGGCCCTTCCATTTCGGATCGAGAAGGTCGTCCCATTCGCGCGGGAGTTCGTCGGCTTTTATTTTGTTCGGATTGTAGACGATGATTTCCGGCGTCAAAAACGTGGCCGTCCAACCGCCGGTCGGGCTCTTCGCGTTCGTTGGCAAACTCGCGGACCATGCTGGGACGTAAGGCTCAAGAAGCCCTTGTTCTTCGGCGTTTTTGAAATCGCTCCCCGATCCGCCCCACCACACACACGCGCGCGGTTGAGAGCGTTCGGCGCTGATTTTCGAAAAGATTTCGCCGCCGCCCATGTCTTGAAAACGCACGGTCCATCCAGGGTGCGCTACTTCGAAGCGCTTCTTGATGTCACCTTCGAGAAATTTTCCGTGCGGGGAGTAAACGTCGATGATTTTAGACGCAGTGGACTTTTCGCCGCAGCCGATGCACGACAAAATCATCCAAATAACGGCGGCTATGACGAGTGGACTGAACGACGATCGATTCATGTGGGCCTCTAATCTTCGACCCGGAAAAAGCAGCTCGGCTTACGAACAAACGGCAATTTTTCGATTTCGGTCAGTGCCTTCTGGAACCGTTCTTCGATCGTGTTGTGCGTCAGCATGACAATCGGAACATCGCCGCTTTCGTGTGGCTCTTTTTGGATGACGGACGCGATGGAGACGCCAATTTCACCGAGCAGCGAGGCGATCTTTCCCATCGCGCCGGGACGGTCGGCGACGCGGAAGCGGACATAGTAACGGCTGCGCGTTTTGCTCATCGGAATGACCGGCAAATCCGCGCGCGGATTTTGGAAGAATTGCAATTTCGTGAAGGCCTGGCGAGCACTGCCGCGCGCGGCGTCGACGACGTCGGCGATGATCGCGCTGGCCGTCGGCATCATCCCGGCACCGCGGCCGTAAAGCATCACTTCGCCCGTCGCGTCGCCTTTGACGAGCACCGCGTTGAAGACATCGCGGACATTGGCCAGCGGATGCGTGTTGGGAATCAATGTCGGATGGACGCGCAATTCCAAGCCGCCCGGCAATTCTTCGGGGTCCGCTCCGGGAATGCGGCGCTTGGCGATGCACAAAAGCTTCAGTGAATAGCCCATGTCGGCCGCGAATTTCACGTCGTCGATGTTGACGTTG
>JANXLS010001263.1 GCA_025355035.1 Planctomycetota bacterium
TGGGAACCATCGTTAACGTCAGCCTGAAACTCGCGGATGCGGGCGGCCACAGCGGCCATGGCGAAGACCACGGCGCATCCAGCGAAACGCACGGTGAACAATCGGACAAAAAGGCGGAGCATTGAAGTCTATCGGTTCGGATTTTTTACTCCTCGGTTCGCTCGGTTCATTTCGCTTGCCGCTGGGAGAGAGCCGAATAGGCAGCGACGCCGCGTGCGAAATCTGCATTCGCGGCGATGGTATTTTACCAACTCACGCGTACCTCCGATCCGATGGCGACAAGGTTCTTATTCGTCCCGCCAATGCCGAAGCGGCCTCCGATTCGTCGCGCGCAGCCATCACGATTGACGGTAGTTTGATCACCGGCCCCGCAACACTTTTGCCGGGCCAACACCTTGCGTTCGGCCCCATTCAATTTGTCCTTCAGAGTAGCCGCTCGGCGAATCCCAAAACTCCTTCCATTTTCAAATGGCTGCGAGTTGCGCTTTACTCCGTTCTCGCCATTGTCGTGCTCGTGTTGCTCGCGTTTGCGTACCTGCGGTTTATTGTACTCAGCGATGATTCGTTGCGCCGGATGGTTCGCGAGTCGGTGCACGACACCCTGGGACGTCCGAGCGAGGACGTCGAAATTGAAAAGATTGAGGTTCGTTTTTTCGATGGGCGCGTCGACATCACGAATTTTAAGATCCGGGAAAAATTCGATTTCCAATCCGCGCCATCGCATTTCGTTCATATTCCCAGCATCATCTGCAAGATGAATGTTTGGCGTTATCTCACGAGCTGGAAGCGCGAACTGGTCGATCTCGATATTGTCATTGATAACGACGTGGGCGGGCACGTGCCCGAAATCACCTTTGAACGATCGAAAGCCGATGGCTCGTTGAATGTCGAGGACTGCATTCAAAAATTGAGCGCCGGGGCGAACGGCAAATTCGCATTGTCGAAACTTAATTTCGTGATCACGCTCAACAATGGCGCGGTGCGACTGCGTGATCCATTCAACAATATCGGCGAAACAAGTCTCGAAAATATTGCACTCGTTTTGCGGATGAAAAACGCAGGACGGCCTATTGAAATTGAAAAATGCGAGATGCGCGTGAACACTGTCCCCGCAGCTGCAGAATCCGGAACCCTCTCCGTTTCCGGGCGCATCGGCGCAATCGACGACGAGTGCTCATTCTCCTTTTCAAAACTCTCCGCGGAGTCGGTGAAGATCGACATGAACCATTTTGATCTTGCGCGCGTTTTCGAACATTTCGGATACGCGTGGGAGCCGCAGGGTGCGAATTTTCGAGTCGTGTTGGGAAAGCCGATCAAGGGATCGATCGAGATCAACGCAAAGAGTCCATTGGACATCATGCTCAGCGGCGATGTCGACAGCGATAGCCTTGTCTCGATCAAAGAGGAAGGTCAGCCGGCATTCGGCAATATTTCCAGCAAATTGAAATGTGGTATGTTGCATCTGGTCAAGGGAAACACAGAGGGGGCATCGTTTGTTCCGAGAAGCGTCGATGTCAAGCTTGAGAGCTGGGCCAATTCGACGCGGCGCGAACCTCCGTTTCTAACGTTCGGCTCGCAGGGTGAAATGAATCCGAACAACGGGACAAGCCACTACCTCGTCGAACTGAATTGCGAATTGCAGCAACTCCTGAATACCGATGTCGGCCAGCGCTTGAAACTCGACGGCAGTCTCGGCGGAGCCCTGAAGGGCCGGGCCGACATGATCGTCGATGCCAACAACGGACTGAAAATCGTCGCGAAAGTCGATGGCAAAGACACGTATGTGAATTTGCGCGACCAGAAGGATTCAAAGAAACCGACGATCAAGCAACCGATTCCGCTGAACTTCGAATGTATTGGAAATGCCCAGCGCAACGCGAACGGAGAATTGGATTACATCGACTTGAATCAGTTTTCGCTCGTGGCGTCGTCGTTTGCCGTTCGCAGCGAATCGGCGTCGCGCATCGAATTCAATCGCAAGGACGATCAAGTAGCCGCCGCAGCGAATTTCAAACTCGATTTGCATGGCAGCGATTTCTGCCGAGAGTTTTCGCCGATCCTTTCCCTCTTCGGATTCAAGGAACCGTTGAACGAAGATTTCGCGCTCGAAGTGCTGGTTCACGGCCAGAAGAATGTCGTTGGAGTTCATACGGTTGGCACCGCATCGCGAACGTGGATGCCAGCTCCGTTGCCAGGCTCGGGGGCTTCGAATACACCACGTGAGATCGATCCTGCGCCGATTAAAGTTGAATTGGATCTTTACTTCAACCGGTTGATGCGCGAAACGCGCGACCCGAAATTGGTCGGAGCGCTTCCGTATCTTTCGCTGGGCGTACATACGTTTTCGACCGGCGAAAAACGATTGGACGTCACCGTCGAAGCAAACTGTACGCGGCGCGATGGTTGCGAGGCGATTGAGTTGGTTCACCTGGACAAGAACGGAAACGACACAGGCGAACCCGGCATAAAGATTGACGCCGACATTGCCGCGTTTCGAAACCGCTTCAGCCCGTACATTGAAATGCTGTTGGGCCCCGGCGGGATCTTTGCGAAAGCGAACGACGACGTCTTGAAACTCTACAATCGTTCGGTGCTGTCCGGTTCGATCCATCAGCAAGGACGGGTCAAGATCAAACATGTTTCGATTGAAACGTTGAACCCGACCGATCACGTCGATTTTGATTTTACGACTCAAGCTGGGTTCCGGGCCATTGCGCTGCCGAGGTCGGGAGCGAACGGTGCAGCCATCGCCGGCGAATGGTCGGAGCCGAAATTGTCTGTCGAAATCGGCGGATCGTACGAGCAATGCCTGAACGTCAATCCGGAAGAGCCCGACAAGTTGCGCTTGTTGAATCTCGAGAAACTAAATGTCGAAGGCAGCCTCGGCCATTTCTCGGTGTGCGTTCGCGATCTTGACCTCCTTGCGTTGCCGGGGCTTCGCACGGTAGCCACGAAAACATGGACCGATACCGTCGCGGGTATGACGATCTCCGGAACGGTTTCACCACAGGCGATGGTCGTGGCCAAATCACTTGGAGTCCTCGACCCGCTCGACCCGATTTCCGGGACGCTGGATCTCGAAGTCGCTTTCGACCGGGCGCGCGACACGATCAATCTGAAGAAATTTGATTTTCGTCAGAGCGGAAATTTTTACGTTTCAGCACTAAACGCGAGCGGAACTCTGGTGAAGGTCAAAGGCCTCTCCGCACGTTTGTTCCCAACGCAACCCAACGCGTCGACACTGGCCGAACGTGCCGCAGGGTGGTTGGACGAAAGCGGCCCATCCGCATTTTTCGATCGTCTCGGCCAAGAATTGGTTATCCACTCGGTCTCGATCGATACCTCTCTGTTCCGCACCTGGCTGGCGGAAACGTTTAAGGCTGGGACTGATGTCCGCAAAGTACCGACGCTGTTTGCCGGGATACTCGATAAGACGTGGGAGCCAACCGGGGTGTGGCGGGCGGAGAACGTGCAGCTCGCGCGCGATCTCAACTATCCCGACACGTGGCGGTTGAACGGTGTGTTTCAGAGCGATTTCAGCGCCCGGCTCCCGACGAGCGACGATGCGAGCGTGCCGACTCTCACCCTGTCGCGTCCGTGGAAAGTGGCGCTTGGACTTTCTCTGAACAAAGACAATGCGGCGGCGATTCACGGTGATGTTTCCTTCGATCAAACGTCTATACGAGCGCACATTCCCGCGCTTCAATTTGACTTCGATAAACCGGCAAGCGAAGCACTCAAAATTATGCTCGAAGGATGTGCATCGACGCGTGGAGTTTTGCCGACGTCAATTGCGAAGTTGAATGTATCGGGGAAATTCGGCGAATTTGAACTGCGCAATTTCGCAACATCGACCGCTGGAAGCGGACTGCAGTTCTCGGTCGAGAATTTCGGTATGAAAAGCAATGCGCTTCGGTACAACGGCGCAATCGCTCTCTGTGATGTTCGGAACGATAAACTGGAAGCTCGTTTAGAATCGCCCTCGCTCGAGTTGCGAGGATTGCCCGAATTGTGGCGATTGGCCCAGCAAAATGCAATCGGCGTTGGACGACTCAAAAACGTTGCCTTCGGTTATAAAGGCGGAATCGTATCGTTAATGGCATCGCTGCCGCCGAAGCTGCGCCCGAAATTGGCCGAAGACGATCCGCGCCGTTTCGGCGTAATTCCAGGAGTCGACGCTTTCGAATTGGAAGGCGATCTGGAGGGTGTTCGAATCGGAGTGACGCCGGAAAACGGAATCGAACTGGGCGGCCGATTGCGCGTCGCGGCCAGCGAGATGTCGTGCAAAAATTTCACCGCTGAAATCCGCGGCTGGTTTCCGTCCAGCGATCCGGAAAAGTCCGTTCAAAAGGCGCTGCGAGTTCAGAAATTTTCGATCCCAAAATTGTTCGTAAAGTCCTCCGACCCCAAGTTGGATTTGCGCCTCGCTTTGGCTGCACCGGGAATGCCGCTGGAGATCAAAGGCGACATGGAGTGCGAAAAACCGCTCACGTTCGCACATCTTGAAGTGCTGAAAGGAGCGCTGAAATCGATTGCACCGGACGCTTTTCCAAGCGAATCGGTATCGTGGCCCTCCGTGACTAAATTGTTTATAAATGCCGGAATCAAAGCTCCGGGGATTGCGTTGGATGGATTCGAAGCAAGCAACTTCGAAGCGCAGAACGCGGTCTTCCGCGACTTAAAACTTTCCGCACCCTTGTTGGGAGTGTCGATCCTTGGCGGACGATTACGGCTCGAAGATTCAGAATACGATTTCTCCAAAATGACGGCACGAAGTGACGGTGGAACGAAAGGGCTTCGCCACACCCAGCGCGTGAACTTTTCAGACGGCGATCTCTGCCAGTTACTCGGCGGAACAAAAGTTGATCCGGTGCGCTATGCGATGAGTGGAAGGATGAGCGCACAGGGGCCTTTCAATGGAATCGATTTGAACAGCATGGATCGGCTGAGTTGGAATGGCGCGCTGAAATGCGAACTCTCGACATTCTCAATTGGCTCTCCTGTCGTTCCAACGGACAATCCAGTCGCGCCGCTGCCGTGGATGGACTACTTCAAGCATCACGCCGGTGGTCGTGGAATGATTCTGGCACGGGCGTCATCAAACGATTCCGTCGCCGCGCTGGAGATGAGCGTGAGCGGAGCGCAGCCGACGACGAACGCCGCCAATGTCGTGGACGGATTTCTGGCATGTGCCGAACTGTATTTTGCAAAACTCTATGGCGTCGAAACGGTGCGCATGGAATTCGAATCCTTTGCGCCGACGGTGCGGATCGACAAAGGCCTTGCCGTTTTCGAGCCGTTCGAATTGAAGGGCAAAGGAGCATGCGCCGGCTTCGACATCCAAATTCGAAATCTCAAGTTAAACCTTGCCGATGAAACATTCGCCGACGAAGCACAGATCTATCCGACCGCGTTGCCCAAGGACGCGCAGGATCGGTTGTCATTGGAAAAATGGCCGGCAGTCACTCGGCAACTGTTTTTGACGTCCATGAGTGCCGGCCGAATGCCGTTGCGAATCAGCGGACCGCTCGCCGGGCCGACGATCAAATTCCCATGGACAGAGACCTGCGCGATGGCACGCGCGGCGCTCTTCGGGATCGATTCTGTCACTGATGCTGACACGTTGAGCAAAGCACGGGAGCATCTGCTGCGCGTCTGGGGCAAGGAAGACGTTTCGCTCGAAGCGGCAG
>JANXLS010001268.1 GCA_025355035.1 Planctomycetota bacterium
CGCCGAGCATCCCCGCGAATGAAACAGTTTTTCCCCAAGATGCGCTGCAACCGCGTCCGGAGTCTGTATCGCAAAATCACTCTTCTTCAACGAAACCAAAAAATGGGTGAGCGCTTTCGCCGCTTGAGCTTTCTCGTTGTCGCTCATCGATCCCAATACATTCGGCATCGCCGTGCCGGGCTTTGCGCCCTGCGGATCGCGAATGAACGCTTCGAGGTGGTTGGGATTAACGCGCGAACCCACATCCGCAAGACGTGGCGCTTTCTTCGATCGCGCAGCAAATGAAGGGTCACCCGAGTGACACGCGGAGCAATTCAATTCTTCGATCAGAACCTGCCCTTTAAGCTCAGGTTCCAATTTCGTCGACACCAGCCCCGGAATAATTGTCTCCGCGGACATAAGAGAAACAGCACAAACAAAAAGTACGGCTCCAGCTGTTGCAAATAAAAGTTTTTTGACATTCACGTACCGTAATATTCGGGCGAGGAAGTTCAAGCTTTTTTTAGTATTGTATGGTGTGTTTGAGAACAGCCGAATTCCCGGCTGCTATCCTCATTTCGCGAACGCGCGACGATACAACGTGTATCCGAAGTTTTTTGCGGGATCACCTTGTAAAAAGTATGGGGAAGAATGATTCGAATCGAAGCAACGCGAATTCAGTTCTACGCAGTAAATTGAATCTCGTCACTGCCTGACTTGATATCGGCATCAATTTTCTACTATGTACCATTTCCTGTCCGCTGATCATTATTCTAATTGGATTACAATTCTGTCTAAATAAAATTAAAATCACGTAACCCATTTCGCTGTCATCTACACAAATCTCCTGCAAACAGTCATTTATGGATCAACAAGAGGCAATCTGTTTTTAATTTAAAACGAATATTTAAATTATAGAAAGTATTAATAATCGATTGAAGAAATATTTTTTATCTGCGTCTCTCATTTGCTTCTATTGTTTTACCCGTGAAGTGCGAATAGTTATATAGGCCGACTTCGATTCCTGGCGTTATCGCCATACCCATCGCAGCCCTATTACCACTGCATTGAACGTCCGTATTGTTCGGACGGCGTAGTCTCGTTGTTAATTTAGGACTTTTTTGATGCACAAAGCACTCCCCGTTTTCTTAACACTCACGCTTTTCGTCAATTTCATTGTCTTCGCTGAAGAACCAGCAGCTAAACATGCTGTAACCGAAAAGCAAAACGTCTTCGTCTTCTGTCCACATGCTGAAGGTCGCGGGGCATGGTCGCTGTTCGTGATCGTCGATAAGAACAACCCCTCCAAAGCGCTCGCCGTCGGCCTGGATGAACTTCCGGGTAAGAATTCGAAGGAACTCACCTATAAGGGTGTCCTTTCCGCCCAAAAAGACAACTCCACTCCGCGCAATGAAATTGGCCGCATCGAAGCGAAAGACTTCGCCACCGGTAGCCTCGATGTTAAAGAAAACAATCTCCTTTCGATTAAAATCGCGGAATCCAAAGAAGGCTTGAGACTTACTGTCGATGCCCGGGTCAGCCTCGACGATCGTTTCGTGGTCGGCGGTCCCAACGATAGCCATGGCGTCCTCACGCTTCAATATTCCAGCGTCTACCGTTGCTGGCAAATCAAGGCACAAAAGCTCGACAATACGGACGGTCGTAACGTCGTCGGAAAATACGCGATGACCCTCTCCGGCATCGTCTTCAACGCCGGCTCCACCCGCGTCTCGCGCATCTGCGCCATTGACGAATTCGGCAGCCCCTTCATTCTCATGGATCGTTAAATCCAGACTGAAAACCCGATTTTCACGCAAAGAAATATCGGTTTCAGAATAAATCGGATTTAAATCAAGAAACTCCGATTTGAGAATTACTCTGCGGTGACTATAATCCGAACTGACTCGTCAATCAGTTTCGGAGCATCACAGAAAAACATGACCACGATCACTGCACAACGCCTCTTCATCCTGTCCGTCTGCGCAACCGTCAGCCTTGTGAGTGTCGCTGCTGACACTGAAAAAATTCCGCTCAAACTCGACCTACCCAAAGCGCTCTTCATCGGCACGCCAAAAGCTCTCGTCACCGCCAATCTCGAAGAAGCCCGCAAAGGCCCGCGCCCGGATTTCCTCGTCCCCAAAGGCACCACCAACGTTGCCGCGGGGAAGCCCGTCACCAGCAGCGACAACGATCCGAATCTCGGCAAACTTACT
>JANXLS010001275.1 GCA_025355035.1 Planctomycetota bacterium
GAAATTGGAGAATTTACGCGGCTGGGAGATAGCGTCGCGAAAAACTTTTCCAAGAAGCATGTTATCACTGCGGGCGGAGACGCGTTGAATGCTGAAAACACAACGTCGTCGAACAATACGGCTACTCCCGTCTGGAGGGAATGAAATTTCCCATTCAATTCTCAAAATTCCACGATAAACTCAGGAGTTCTGGCGTCTATCAGCGTAAATGAAATGTGACGTCGTCGTGCGACGGTCAAATGAAGCGATCCACCACGAACGACGCGGTCCAGACAACACGAGGAAGTTTGCGTATGGGAATGGGTTCAATGTCCGGCGGAGGGAAGCGCCGCCCGATGGCGGAAATCAACATGACGCCGCTGGTTGACGTTATGCTGGTTTTGCTGGTGATCTTCATGGTCACGGCGCCAATGCTTGATAAGGAAGGCGTGGACGTCCAGCTTCCAAATGCTGACGGCAAGAAACTGGGCTCGGCCAAAGTGACGGGCGTTCCGTGGTCGCTGACGATCGACACGGCCGGACATGTTTACGTCGCCGGAAGAAAGCTCGATCCGCAGCAAGTGCCGTCGCAATTGCCGCCGCTGTTGAAAGGGCATGACAACGAAATTTTGACGATCAACGGCGACGGCCGGCTTTCGTATGAAACGGTGATGAAAGTCGTTGCGATCATTCGACATTCGGGTGTCACGAAAATTAATCTCGCGGTGCAGGGACTGAAACCCTAGGCACTCACGACCCGCAACGCGCTTACCCCTTGCTTGGCTTTTCGCGCAGAAGGGGTAAACGCGATCGATGGCGGCAAGCTATTCGCCCAACGCTTTCAACATCGTCTCGGCGACGAGCTTGTTTCCAAAAGCAGACAAATGAACGCGGTCGCCCGTCAAAACGCCTTTTTCTTTGTTCTCTTTGTTATTCTCTTTCAAATAATCCACGAACGCTTTATTCAAATCGCAGAGCGTCAGGGCTTCGTCTTTGGCGACTTTGCGGCTGATGTCGGCGTATTCGGCAAGCATCTTGTCCTGCGGATTGGAGCCGTCCGTTTTTTCGCCGATGACGCTGGGGGTGCACAGAAAAATGGACGTCCGTCCGTGAACGTGTGTTCGCCCTTGAACTTTGTCGTCAAAACCCTTAACGTGATTCGTCTGGGCAATTTTCTTTTTTACTTCAAACTTTGAAACTATCATCATGAGTAACGAAAATCATACACCAAACACCGACATTCGTGTGGAACTTGGCGATCGCAGCTATGACATCGCGGTACGGCCGGGCGTCATCGCTGAAGCGGGGAAGATCATCGGCGGCTTGATCAAAGGGCGGCGCTGCCTCGTGGTCACCGATCGCAACGTTGGCCCGAAATACGGGACGTTGCTGGCCAGTTCCATGCAAAAAGCCGGCTTCGATGGCAGCGCCGTTGAACTGCCGCCCGGCGAAGGCGCGAAGAATCTGAAACATGCTGAATTCCTCTACGATCGCTGCATCGAAGCAAAACTCGATCGCGAGAGCGTACTGATCGCTTTGGGTGGCGGAGTCATCGGGGATCTGACCGGTTTCGTCGCAGCCACGTTTTATCGCGGCATCGCGTTCGTCCAAGTTCCGACGACGCTGCTGGCGATGGTCGATGCGGCCATCGGCGGAAAACCGGCATCGATCATCCGCAATCGAAGAACGCGATCGGAGCGTTTCTGCAGCCGAAAACGGTGCTCGCCGATCCGCTCACATTGCTCTCGCTGCCCGACCGCGAATTGAAAGCGGGTTTGGCCGAAGTCATCAAATATGGAATGATCGACGACGCGTCGCTCTTCACGTACCTCGAAGAGAACATGGATCGGCTGCTGAGCAAAGACGCGGCCGCCTTGACGCGTGTGATTGAGCGGAGCGCCGCGATCAAAGCGCGCATCGTCTCCGCCGACGAACACGAACTCAAGAAAGACGGTGGCCGTGCTCTTTTGAACTTCGGCCACACCTTCGCTCACGCATTGGAATCGACGACGGATTATAAAGTTTATGTGCACGGCGAAGCTGTCGCGATCGGGATGGTCCTGGCGTCGGAACTCTCTGTCGAATTGGGCTTGCTGACCCGAGCCGACCGCGACCGGATCGTCGCGCTGGTCAAAAAAGCCGGGCTGCCGACCCACGTGAAGCCCAGCGACCCCGCAACCGAGACGCTCCACGCCGCTTGTTTCCGCGACAAAAAAGTCGCTGCAGGAAAACTACGTTTCATCGTCGCCGATCGAATCGGATCCGCGAAAGTCATCACGGACGTTCACGATGACTTGGCGAAAAAAGTTTGGAACAGCGCACGCTGCGAGTGAGAAGTCTGACCGCAAGGAGTAGCAGACGTTGAGGAGGGATCGATGACACTCGAGATGGCCTACATGGCGCTGGCGAGCGTTGGCATGATCTTCTTCACGATGGCTGTGCTGTATCTGATGCTTGTCGCGCCTGAAAAAAAGATCATGCGATGGGCAAAAAAGCGCGACTATGTCGTGCTCAATTGGGACGATGAATCGATCACAGCCGGCAAATTCTCGCGCGCAACATTGTTCTACAATCGTCCCGGCCCAAATCTCTACAAAGTCAAAATCCGAAAAACCGACGGCTCTGTCCATTCGGTTTCGTTGCGGATATACCGAAATTACACTGAGGAGTTTTGGGAAAATAAAACGTATGACACGATCGAATTCTGATTCAGGAACGACCGTCGGGGCCGACTGGCCGCGCGTCAACCGCGAGATCTTCCAAACCTTGCAATCGCGGTTCTTGATTTGTGTTCAAACATGAATAAGCTGTCATCTTTATGCGTCATTGTTACCGAGCGCCGTGAACCTACGAACCTTTTATTAGAAATCAAGGAGAGCGACTATGACCGTTTATCGTGGAGCGATTTCAGTAGCTGGCTTGGCATTAATGATTTCCCTGACGTCGTGTGGCGACAGTTCCGCGCCCACGGGCGCCGTGCCGGCTCCTCGCTTGCAGGATGTTCCGGCACAGGTGGTCGAGCTTTCGCGCTTCGAACGCACGTCCTACACCTCGCTCGACGGACGCTCTGCCATCGCACTGGTCACTCCGAACGAACTGGAACTGACCCGCGATGGTAAAACCTACTCCTGCCAATACACCCGCGATGGCAACCGCATTCGCCTGGCGCTCGAAGCGGCTGGCACGAAGACCGTCGAATATTACAACCAGTCCCAAGACGGCTTGGTTGCCGATAACGGCGCGCGCTACTACGCTCCACTCGCTTTGGAACTCGCTAAACTCCAGGCGCACGGCGACGATCTCAAGCGCCAGCAATCGGACCTTGAAGCAAAGATTCTCGCCAACAAAAACGCCGACGCCCAAACGGCTCGCCATCAGCTTGAGGAGCTCAAACGCGTTAAACTGGAACTCAGCGAAAAGATCGAACAGGAAAAGAGAATTCGCGCAACCGCCGACGCCGCGCAAGCTCACGCTCTCGCCCGCCAACAGCCGGATCCGTTTCAGGCGCAGCCCCGCGCGGGAAATGCACTGCCCGTCGATTATGTACTTCAGGCCGAAGAATGCCTGGGCAACAACGATCGCGCCGGAGCCATTCGCTTCTACGATCAAGCCATCGGACTCACCGAAAACGACGGTAATCCGCGCCAAGCCCGTATCTTCGCCGCTCGCAAAAACCTGATTGAACAAGGCAAACGGTAGTAGAAAAGTGCTGAGTGCTGAGTGCTGAGTGCTGAGTCGCTGTTCCTCGGCACTCGATCCTTTCCTTTAGGGTGCGGGCGGGGCGAAGCCTGTGTTGCGCATCATCGTTACGCGCGCGACACCCCAGCTATTAAAGCTCGAGAAGTCTTGATTGGCGATCGTCAATAGATTGCGGACGCGGGCGTCGTAGTTGATGATGAAGTTCTGACGCGACGGCCAACTGTCGTGTTCGGGACCATCGCAAATCAGCAACCCGGTGTCAGGCGCAATCAACGCTCCATTGACTTGCACTCGGCCCCCGGAGACGGTGTTCACGCGCGACCACGTGCCCGTCGCCGAATCGTAATGTTGTGCCTTGGAGCGTTCGATGCACAGTACGGCGTTCTTTGTATAGATCGCGCCGTCGAGCCTACGATCCGGCACCTGATAATTCGGCGCGGTACCGTTTTCCACATCCGCCAGTACGGCGACGCGATTTTCCTGTTCAGACGACGTGATGCGAAGCATCGTCGCTGGCGCGATCCAATTCGGCGCAACGTTGATGATATTCTTCGCAAACATCGCCGCATTACTGATCGAGCCCACTGGCATGTTATCCACCGACGTGAAGTAGTCGAACCCGTGCGGATCGGTCGCACCGCTCCACGACTTGTTGGTCGTGTTGTATGTCGATCCGTTGTAAATCAGCGCCAATGCCGGGTTGGTCTGCGGGTTGGCGGAATCGTACGGGTAGAACGAATAGAACTTCGGAATATAATTTGCATCGTACGCGCTTGCTGCCGGCGCGCCCGCGGCCACTGTGTTTGCCACGGCACCCCCGGCTGTCGTATAGCTGGTTGCGACCGTCGGATCATTGGTTGGCAAATTAGGCATGCACTTCATTAATTCGTTGCGATTGTAAATCGTCAACTGCTGCATGATAAAATTGGGTTCATTGCTGTTACCGAACGCAGTCGAACCCACGACTGTTCCACTTGCATATTTCGTTCCCGCAGGCATCTGCACGCTACCGATCTTGCCCAGCGACTGCGCATTGACGAACGTAGTGGTTGTGGTATTTATCACGTTTGCGGGGGCGACGTAGGACTGTTTCTTTCCCGATTCGAAACTGCCCGGCATCGGCGTCAGCGTGTTCGTCGCCGTGCCGCTGGAATTTGTGACTGTCGTCAATTTGAGGGGCGTGAACTGATTCGAATTGTTGCTGTCCCAACCCGTGATCTGGCTGAGGAAATCGCCGACGACAACATTCTTTCCGGCGACAACCGAAACCAGATTTTGAGTTCCGTCGCTCGCAACGCCAAAGGTTTCCGCGGTCGTTCCCACGTTGGCGTTGGCGTAGATGACATCGCCCGGAATGTAGATGTTGCCAGTCGCATAAATCTGTCCCGTCCCCTTTACATACCCGCGCAGAATGACATCGCCGTCAAAGAGAACTTTACCATCGATCACGAGTGGATTGGCAGCGGTTCCCAGCAGAACTGCGTTACCCGTATAGGAAGCAGTTCCTCCGGTAGCGGGAGAAGTAATATTCGCTGCGGCGGTTGTGATCGTGCCCGCCGTTCCCGCCGCGGTGCCGCCAGCGTAATCGATCGTGGCTGATGTCTTGACCGGTACGGCAACTCCATTAGCAGACGGCAGCGTCGGAGAATCATAGGCCGTTGTTGAAGCGCCCGCCGGAATCATCAAAGTGATACCGCCTTTTAACGTGCTCGGCTGTGTGGGATTCAATCTCGATATCAAATCCTGAGAGGCTGCTGCAATTTCGCCGGCATCAATGGCGTTATTCGGTCCGTTGATGGTCTGAACTGTCGTACCCAGATTATTCTTCACTGCTACCGTACTCGGCATTTCGGGGAACGGACATGGGAAGTTGCTCGAAGGCAAACCGCCATCCGTCATCTGATTCGTTGTGGTACCATAATTCAAATAAGCGCTCCCATTCGGCGCCGGGAGCGTGGGCGGCGTTGTCGTGAGGTCCGTCAAATTGTTGACAAAGGGTATTTTCGTGGTCAAGCCGGTCGTTGTGTCCTGATTGATCGTCGTCCTGCCGTTGTTGAACTGCGTCGACCACGCCGTATCGGCAACGAAGCTCGATGCACTGATCGGAGCACCCGATCCTTCAACCTGCAACGTGCCGCGCTGAAACAGTGTGCCTTCAATCTGCGAATACATGGAATTGGAACGCAGAGTCAGATTTTCGGTGATGCCGACCTTGGTGCGTTCAAATTTGTTCCAATTCGACTTCAAAGCCGTCGCCGTCGCTGTTCCCGCAGCAGTTCCCAAGCCATTGTAGTACGTATAGTTATTCAAATTGTCCACGCGCGCACGGTTTCGCGTCTGCAAATGGCACATCGTACAGGAGACGTTTTTCGTCAAAAGAGCATAATCGAATCCGTTGAATGTCGGCGGGCTTTGGAAGGTGAACAATTGGCTTTCCCACTGCGGTTGTAGAATGTCGATCTTATCGCCAGCCGTGAGCGACGCCGACGCGCTCGTTTGGGCCGAAGCAGTATTGCCGACGTTCTTCTGTGTTTCAACAACGATGAGAAGATCCACAATGTAGCTGCCCGGGATGGGGCGCAACTTGCGATACAGTCGAACGGAGGTCACCATGCGATCACCATCCAGATCGCCGTTGAACTTCGTCGGTATCGCTCGCGTGATGATCGTCGAGGCGTCCCTCGTCGGCGACGCGCTGGCCGATGCGGCCGGAGTCCATGACACGGGTCCCAGCCGGAAATCTTCGCCGACTTTGTCGTTCGAACCCGATGACAGCGTCGAAAACGCTGTCCCCGACGAACTGAGATCGGACTGAAGCCACACATCGAAATTGAGGCCGGCCTGATTTGCGGCCGCAGCGACATTGTAGCGCCCGTAATAGTCACTCATGACCAATTCAACCGCCCCGTGCGTTGAGAAAAAAGAATTGGTTTGCGCGCCGAATTTGTCCTGCGCCTTGGAATTCGAGACGCTGGTCTGAAGCATCGACAAGGTCACGCTCATCGCGACGATAATTGCGACCAACGCGATCCATAGCACCGACCCGCGGTTTCGACGGTCTTGAGTTCTCATGGCCCAGTCTCCCAGTAGTTTCTTTCGTGTGACATGACGGGTTAATTGCGAATTTGGATCGTTGTTGAAATCGTGCGGACCGCTGCCTGTAACGCGTATTGCGTGGCGTTTTTCGTGACCAGACGCTTGGTGTCAAAGGACAGCATTTGAATTCGCAGCCGCCCTTTCCAATTCAAGGGCTTTTCGGATCCGTCCGGAACGTTGTTGCCATTCGTATCAGTGAAACTGTCGCAGTCCGGGCCGTCATACGAATTATTCTTGTTCAAATCGTCGTAGTTCTCAGTCGGCTCCCAATGACCACTTCCGTTTGAATCGTACGCTGCAGGGAAACCATCAATCGACTGTGCGCTCCACGTCGCTGTGGGCATAGTGGCCGCTAGGCCGGTTATAGGAGCGTAAACAAAATTGTTGTTGGTGCTGTTGCGCATAAAGAAAAACCCACCGCCCCAAGGCGACGTGCGCTTTGGCGTATTGGAGTCGGCCGGATCGATCTGTCGAAGTGCAGTGCCAGGAATGACCTGAACGTCAATAAGCCCCGAAATAGGATTGGTGTATATCGCGCCGGACGGAATACCGACGGCCGGTGGTGTTGCTGTCGGCGCGGTTCCAGCGAAACTGTATGCGTTCGGCGTGATGTTGTAGCCGGCAGCAATCCAAGCTGCGGTGTTTGGCGGAGCCGTGTGTACTTCGATTTCAAAGTGACCGACCTGATAGCCTTTGTCGTAGGTCACTCCGGCCGCTGTGGCCCCAGTTGTGTTCGTTCCGCTCAAATTCTGCCCCGACGAATTGCTTCCAGCGACGAGCTGGCTTTCAATCAGAACATCGTTGGGCCCGGTATGATTTCGGAAGACAATTTGGTAGTACCCGCCTGGGAGCCACGAACCGTCTGTATTGGCTGCCGAGTACGTACCGTCCGTTGAAAATGCGTATGCACCCAATTGGGGAACAGGATTATTGTTCACGTCAACACCCATGATGACCGAACCCGACGGCCCGCGTCGAGGCACCTGAAAACAAACCCAATTACCGTAGCTGTCCAACGCGAACAAATGCGCGTTTTGCAAGACTTCAACAAGTTCCGTCATCGGATTGCGAATTCCTGTCTGGACTCGAATTTCCGAGCTTTCATCCATGGCCGTCAGCGCCTGCGTCGACAGCAGCGAATAAAACGCAGCCAACAGCCCGATGCTCAGCACCATGACCACGGCCATTTCAACCAACGTAAACCCGCCGAGGCGGCGGGAACGTTTTAGTAGCGAGATATGATTGTCCACAGCTCATACCTTTCCGGCCCATGCGGACCATCCCAGCGAATAACCACTCCGACAGGCAGGCGCGTCGCCGTCGAATTCGTGACCGTTCCGCTGCTCGTGTTGCCGTCACCGTTTAAATCCATCGGAAGACCGTTGAAACCAATACCGCCGGGCTGACCGCCATCAGGCGACGTATCCGAGGCGGACCGGCTGCAACTGTAACCATACGTATTGGAAGCAGCTGATTCATTCAGAACAATCACCACTTCTCCAGCGTCTGTATTTCCAGCAACTCCGTTGACCGTTTTTCGAAAACCGATTAACTCATTGCCGCGATTGAAATGGCCAAACGAGTCATTCGTTGCCTGCTCAGTCCCTTCATTTAAGAACACTTTGAATGTCGTCTCGCGGCTGCCGACGCCATAACGCGCCACCAGCCCGCTCGGGCCATCAAACGGGTTGCTCTGAATTTCTTCCATCTTCTGCCGGGCCGTCGCGACGGCGGAAGCATATTCAGCCGACTGGCGCACCGTGCTGGCCGACGTGTACGACGCATTCATGATCGTCAATGCGCAGACGGACAAAATGAACGTCGCCAGCATGACTTCCATAATGGTGAGACCGCGCGCCTGTCGTCGGAGCGCTCGATGTAGGCAGGGAGCAAGTGTGTTCATTTGACTTTCTCCGATGACTTCTCCAACGCTTTGTCGGGACCGTCCGGCTGATTCAATTTCGCTGCTTCCGATTTAGCCGGAGCATACCGCGATTGCGGTGCGTTTTGCACGACTCCGATTTGGCCAATAACCGTCTGGTATGCTATTTTCATCCGGCCGATTTCATTTTGTCCATTAGCGACCAGTACTTTCATGTGAGCCACTTCCGAACGCAGCCGCGTGATCTCATCAATAAATTTCGCGTCCTTGTCGACGGCTTCCGTTAAAGTAGCGGTCTGTTTTTCGCGCTGTAAATACAGCGTCAATCCCAGATTCCCGATCACGCCCAACGCCAAGAACACCATAGTGATCGTCATTGCGCTACTGCCGATTAGGCCCCCCCCCCCGCCAGTGCGGCCTTGCTGAGGCGTCAATACGCGCATCGGCGGAGGCTGCGGAGCGTTCGGCCTTGCAGGTGGAGCAGTCAGAAAAGTTGGACGAATCTCGCTCATGGTGTTGATAAATCCTCTCTAGACCTTTCGGTCGCGATCTACGAGGTGCACTACATCGTGCATTCCTTCGCAGCTTATTTATATCATCTCATTTTATGAGGAGCAACGTGAATGTATCAGAATTTTCGTCGCCCCGACTGCACATGTGGGCATTACTCTATGATGATAGTGTTTAATTTTTTGAGTTGAGAGAAGGGTTGGGATTGAAATCCAATGACACCAGATTGTTGTGCCGATTGCCCAAGCGACAGTCCAAGACACGCCGTAAGCGATATATATTCGCTTTATCGGCACACGTCGCTAAAGCGTGTACCGAACTTCGAAGTTCACTCACATTACATTTTTTTCAACGCGGCAATCTTGGATTCCATGAAATTCCGAGCTTCTATGATTTCGAGATATGCAGCCGTTGCTTTGCCCACGTTCTTATCTTTGATCGAATGACGGAATTCACTGTGGATCTTCGAATGCAACAGCGTTTCGAAATCGCTACGCACAGCCTCTGGCATCGTATACGTTCCAAATTCAGCAGCCACCGATTTGTGCGCCGCCGCGAAATCTGCCTTCGGTTTGCGTACCGGCTTCTTTTTGGACGATCCGTCCATTTTGCTTTCCACGAATTGCATCAGGCTTGCCAAACCGCCATTGTATCCAACCGCTGTCGCCGCCGCATGAGCGTCGCTCCACCTGCCCGTCGCGCGCGCATCTTTTACGGCCTTCAAAATCGCTGCGGTCACCTCGGCGTTATACGTAATGCGCGTACGTTTCTTGCCCTTTGCCTTTTTTTTGATCGTACTCTTGACGGCCTTGGTTTTGTTTTTCGCTTTGGATTTCGCTTTCGGAGCGCTCCCATCGACCGACGATGTCGCGCCGCTTTTCTTCTCCGATGCTTTCACCAGGAACTGTTTAATTCCGCCCAGCTTTCCGCGATACCCCGCGCCCTGCGCTGTACCCAATACGTTCAGCCACGGGTTTTTTCGGCTCGCGCATCCTTCGCCGCTTTCGTAAATGCCGCACGCGTGGCGGCGTCATAAACAGTTTTATTCATCCATTGATCTCCTTTAGATTACCTCTAACGGACCATTCTGGTATTAGTAAAACCAAAAGATATAAGCAATCTATTATTTAAACAACTAGTAATTCAATACTGCCCTAACTGGATTAACTAAATAATGATACCAGGGAAGTTGCACTACAAATGGATTCGAGCAATAGTCTCTATATAGATTTGCCTGAAGTGCCATCTATTCCACCGCATCCTCATCCCCTTCCAACAATTCTTCCGACCCTTCCCCATTACGCCGAATCGCGCGCAGCATCTTCGAACCTTTGCTCTCGCCCGCGGCATCGACCATCGCCGTCACCAGTCCGTACACGTTCCAATCCTTCATCGCCGAAATCGCAACAATCCGCGAACTGTCTTTCAATTCCAGACGCGTTGCCGCAGCATCAATGCGCCGCTGAATGCTCGACAGCATCTTGTTGCTCGGCGTATTTTTCTCGTCATTCCAATCGTGCGGATAGAACAAATCGGCTTTGTTGATTGTGACGACCAGTTTCTTGGTTAGTCCGCGCACCCGATCCTTCAGTTTCCGGAACATTTTTAAATCGAGATGTGCGCCCCATTCGTTGTCCAGCATGAATACCACCACGTCGCATTTCCGCGCGAGGCGTTTGTACAATTGCACGTAATGCTCGAACGGCAATCGTTCATCGCCATATCCCGGCACATCCCATAGAGTAATGCCCGTCGGCCGATTGAGGAATGAGCCCGTCACGAGGCGGTAATCCGTCACGCTGCTCGTGCATGATTCGTGATGACTTGTTTCAGCCACCCGAACGCCGAAGAGGCGATTGATCGTCGATGATTTGCCCCGCCCGGAGTGGCCCAGTACGCAGACATTCGGCCAATCATCCAGCCATGCCGCCAGCCGTTGTCCGCACTCTCCATCAACTTCCACCGCGCCGGTGCACAACGAATTCACGAAATCCGCCGCCCAGAAATGAATGCCATCAATCGCGTACGACACCGTCGCACCGCGTTTCATTGAATCGATCCGTTCCCACAGATCGCGCACGTCGCTGGCCACCACCGGCCGCTGCCGCTCGCGCCAAACATGCTGCGCCAGCGCCTTGTACATCTGCTTCCCCTGCTCGGAATCCATCGGGATCGGATTCATTTGCGCAGCCGCACCCGCAATGTACTGCTCCAGCAACACGCCAGGCGTATGTTCAATGCTGGCAGCTTTTGACACACTCATGATTCATCCCCCGAGAAGCTTGCTTGATGTCACTTAGAATCATAATACCAGAGCAGTCCCATTTCCATTAAAACAGCTTTTTGTCATTTGTGATTTGGCATTTGATATTTGTCATGGATTAAGCGCGCGTGCCGTTCAAATGACAAATATCAAATCACACATGTCAAATGACAAATAAGCCGTCCCCCCCACTATTCTCCATGTCGAACAAACTCCACAAACCGCTGAAGCACCGGCGATAAATCGTCCCGCCGCCACGCCATCACCGTTTCATAAACAGGTGCATCCGGCGGCAGTGAAATGAATGTCACGCCGCTGCGTTTCAAAATGTTCGGCGTCGTCGGCAATGGAGCCACGCCCAACCCTGCCGACACCAACCAGATTTGCGTCGACATGTTGTTCGTGTAGTGTTCAATTTTCGGCTCAAAACCGGCCGTTCGGCATTTGAAAAAAAGTCCGTCGTAATACGTGCGTGACGAATCCGGCTTGATCAGGATGAACCGCTCGTTTGCCAAATCGCTCCACGCGATTTTTTGTTTGCGCGCCAGCGGGTGTCCCGAAGGCACAGCCAACCGCATCGTCTCGCGTTTGATCAAATGCGTTTCCAACAACTCCGGAATCTGCGACGGGAGCCGCAGGAATCCCACGTCGATTTCGCCCGACAGCAATCCTTCGATCTGCCGCACCGACAAATAGTCCGACAGTAAAATGTCGATCTCCGGATGTTTGTACCGGAAGCGTCTTAAGATGGTGGAGAAGAAATGGGGCGAGATGATCGCCATGTTCACGCCGATCGCCACGCGCCCAACATGCCCTTCCGAACGCAGCTTCGTCCGGCGCTCCAATTGAGCGACCGAATCCATGACGTTCCGGGCGTCCGCCATGAAGTCCTTCCCGGATTGCGTCAGCATGATCTTCCGCCTCGATCGGTCGAATAACTTCAACCCAACCTCGCGCTCAAGATCCTGAATCTGCTGGCTCAATGGCGGCTGTGCGATATTCAAGCGCTTCGCCGCCTGGCTGAAGGACAATTCTTCCGCAACCGCGATGAAGTAACGAAGATGTCGAAGTTCCATGAATCCCTCGGGGGTTCGTTCAAAGTTTTAAGTTCAAAGTTTTTCGAATTCACGATTCAAGTAAAAATTTCGCTGCGAACGTTGCCGTTAACTTCGAACTTTGAACTGCTTTTCGATCTATACCCAATAAATATAGATAGAAGATAAACGATATATTTGAAGTTTAATCCGTCAACCGTATTCTGATGCTTGAATCGCATGAAACCTTGGCGGCGGTTCGAGGGGATGTGGATTATGTGGATCGTTCTACTTGCTCTGCGCAGGCCGTATACGTTCGTCGTGATGTCGATGCTCATCTTCGTGCTGGGTGTCGTCACGATTTTGCGAATGCCGACCGACATCTTTCCGGAAATTGATATTCCCGTCGTGGCCGTCGTCTGGAATTACGCTGGCATGTCTCCCGATGAAATGGAACAGCGTATTGTCGGCAACTTTGAACGCGTTCTCGTTTCAACCGTAAACGACATCGGTCACATTGAAAGCCAATCACTCAACGGCGTCGGCGTCGTTAAAATATTTTTGCGTCCGGGCGCGAAGATCGAAGCCGCAACGGCTCAAGTCACGGCGTCGTCGGAAGCCGTACTGCGTCAGATGCCGACGGGTGTGGCCCCGCCGATCGTGCTGCGCTACAGCGCCAGCAACGTGCCGATTGTCCAGATTTCCCTGGGCAGTGAATCGATGACCGAGCAGCAGCTGTTCGACACCTCCGCCAACAAAATCCGCCCCGGCATGGCGACCGTTCCCGGCGCGCAAGTCCCCTTCCCTTACGGCGGAAAACAACGCCAGATCATGGTCGATATCGACCCGGAAAAACTCTACAGCTTCAACCTCTCCGCCGCAGACGTGTCGAATGCCGTCAACGCGCAAAACCTGATTCTTCCGTCCGGTGCCGCAAAGATCGGTTCAACCGAATTCAACGTTCGTCTCAATTCCAGCCCGCTCACGATCATCGCACTCAACGACATGCCGATTAGAACGGTGAATGGCCGAACCATCTTTCTGCACGACGTCGGCCGCGTTCACGACGGCAATCTTCCGCAGATCAACATCGTCAACGTCAACGGTACGCGCGGCGTGTTGCAGCCGATTCTAAAAGGTGGCGCGTCGACCATTGACATTGTCGCCGGCGTCAAAAAGTACCTGCCGATCCTGAGCAAAGAACTGCCACCGGAATTGAAAGCTGAGCTCGTCGGCGATCAATCCATCTTCGTCTGGGCATCGATTATGGGCGTGCTCAAAGAAGCGATCATTGCGGCCGGATTGACGGCTGCGATGATCCTCCTCTTTCTCGGATCGTGGCGCAGTACGTTGATCATCTGCGTCTCGATTCCCCTGTCGATTCTGGTCTCGATTCTCGCGCTCTCCTTGCTCGGCCAAACGTTGAACGTGATGACGCTCGGCGGGATGGCTCTGGCCGTCGGCATTCTCGTCGACGATGCAACCGTGGAAATCGAAAACGTTCATCGCAACATTCACATGCACAAACCGCTGACCAAAGCGATCCTCGATGGCGCGCAACAAATTGCCATGCCGGCGTTCGTCTCGACGCTGTGCATCTGCATCGTCTTCGTCCCCGTCGTCTTCATCGAAGGCGCCGCGCGCAGCCTCTTCACGCCGCTGGCGATGGCCGTCGTCTTCGCGATGCTGACGTCTTATTTCTTAAGTCGTACACTCGTCC
>JANXLS010001303.1 GCA_025355035.1 Planctomycetota bacterium
CGCCGAGCAGCCGATGCAATGCATGTCGTGAAAGCGGCGATTTATTCGCAGGACGGCAGATGGGAAAAGCGCTGGCCTCCACCCATTCCGATCCTCGAGCTTCAAGAAGCCATTCCGGCGTAACTCAAATGTGACAGTCCCGCCGTGAGCCTTGTTCCGCAAATCCTCTCGCAATTTTCAAAATTGCCGATAGAAATCGCCGCTTGGCGATAGAGTTTAACAATGCGAACGCGCGAGGGCCGAATGCCGCCGGTTGATCTCCTGCAAATCAACGATTTTCTGGATGGTGCCACACGCGCCGATCTGTTGGCGCAGATGTGTTCGGCGAGCGGAGCGCCTGCGACTGTTTATGCCAACCAGGCGGGATCGGTTGAATTGCGCATGCGGAAAGTCACGCGGCTTATTGTTTCGCCGGAAACGAGTGCGTGCGTCGTGCGGCATTTGATCGAGAAGAAGAATGCGATCGAGGCCTATTTTGGCCGCACCCTGGAACATTGCGAAGATCCGCAATTTCTGCATTACCGAACCGGCGATTACTTCGTGGCGCATCAGGATGGTAACACGCCTATCGTCCGCGATGCGTCGCTTCACCGCAAAGTATCGGTGGTCATCTTTTTGAATCCCCAAACGGCGGAACCGACGCCGGGAACATATGGAGGGGGCGAACTGGTGTTTCATGGGCCGTATTCGGCTCTCGATTTCCGGCTTCCCGTAGCCGCCGATCCCGGAACACTGGTCGCCTTTCGTGCGGAAACGACCCATGAGGTCGTGCCGGTGACACACGGCGAACGCTTTACAATCGTGTCGTGGTTTCGATGATGGGAAACGCTTTTTTCATTCTTTCGACCGGTCGTTGCGGCACGCAATGGATTGCCGCTCAGCTCGCGGCGGCGTATGGCGCGCGCTATCACGTCGAACACGAGCCGCTGCACAGCGGCTATCAATCCCGCCGCTTGATTCGCGGAAATTCATTTGATGTTTTGCCGCCGGCCGACACACAACCGATCCGCGCGCATTTGGCGCGCATCGAACGGTGCCTGGAGCAATCGAATTATCTCGAATGCGGCCATCCCTGCTGGGGTGCCCTGCCGTTGTTGGCAAAACAACTTCAAGGCTCGATGCGCGTGATCCATTTGACGCGGCATCCGTTGCCGACGGCACTTTCCTGGCTGACACACGGCGCTTTTCAGACACCGCTTCTGCCTCATTTAATAGAAAAGATACTGGTGTCCCCGGACGATGAGGGGCTCGCGTTTCCCGAATACCGCAGCCGCTGGGCGCACATGACCCCATTCGAGAAGTGCCTCTACTACTGGCTGGAAGTGAATGCGCTGGGAACGGGAGCGCGCTATGATGAACGCATCGGCGTGCCGTGCGTGCGAATTTCGTACGAAAATCTTTTTGGCGGCGACGGCTTGGAGCAGTTGCTTGATTTTCTGGAATTGCCGCGAAACGAAACGCTGCGCGCCGCGAGGATTGAACCGGTGGATCAATTTCGCTACCTGACGATGGAACGGCCGGCACTCGATCTCGTGCAGCAGCATCCCCGCGTGCTCGAAATGGCCGGCGCGTTGGGATACGCTGGGACACATGGGCTGGATATTCCGGCCTTGACGCGGCGCTATACGGGTGTTTAGAAGAGAAAGGAAATTCGAGTCCAGATGCTGCGCAGCTTCAAGTTTCCATTTCAGTTCAATCCGTCTCGGCTGGTTGCGGATCTCTCGCGCGTGGGCAGTCTTGCGTGGACGCGGCACTTCAATGACATGAATTACGCAGGGGAATGGTCGGGATTGGCACTGCGCGCCGCTTCGCCGCGGGCTCAAGACATCGTTCCCCGGTTCGATGCCGCAATGAGATTTCAGGATACGCCGCTACTCGAAGAGTGTCCCGGTTTTCGCGACGTGCTTGACACCTTTCAATGCTCGCAGCGATCCGTACGCCTCTTAAAATTGTGCGCCGGGTCATCGATCAAAGAGCACACTGACGAGGGCCTCGACTATGCCGAAGGAGAGATTCGCGTTCATGTGCCGATCGTGACCGATGCGGAGGTCTATTTTTTTCTCAATGACGAGCGCCTGATCATGGCGCCCGGCGAATGTTGGTACACGAATGTGAATCTGCCGCACCGCGTGGACAACCGCAGCGCCATCGATCGCGTCCATCTGGTGATCGACTGCGAAGTCAACGATTGGCTGCGCGGCTATCTGGAACCCGCACGGCGGGATTCGTATCGCTTGGCGAGCCCATCGCATCTTAAAAGCGGTCGCTATTTTTCCATCTTAAACGGGGCCATACCGCTGGCGCTTTTTCAGGCGGTGACCGCGTATGTTCGCGCGCAGCACGACGCCGGAATGCCTTTGCAATTCATGACTGGAGGATCCACCTATCGGCTGACATACAAAACGCCGCAAGGAAACTGGACTGTGACCATTGAATGCAATCCCTGCGTCGAGATTCAAAAAGAATTGGGCGATCGCGCAGCTATTTCATTCGCCACTATTGAGACGCAGCCGGATTGCGCCGGCGAACACGCCGACAAATACGGCGCACTCCTGCGTTTTCTTCAGCGATATTTGCCCGCAGCGGAACTTTTGCATGCGGCAACAATGCACGATATGTGGACAAAATCGATTCTTGAATAAAATTGCCCGTTGACATGGCGTTTAAATTGTGTAATCTCTGAACTTAATCGTTTAACGGTGACGGCTGGTAGCGCTACAACCACGGTGTTCGCTTTGCGAGGAAGCACTCTTGGATTTAGGCACGGTGACCTGCGAGGTTTTTTCGCCTCATGTTGGTGAACCGTTTCGCGTGACTTACCATGTGAATGAAGCTATTGCTTTCGAGCTGGTGTCGGCCACACCGCATGACCATCGCACTAACGCTTTGCTGTCTCGCACCCCATTCAGTTTGATTTTTAGGGGTCCAAAATCGCCAGTTTTACCGCAGAAGATTTACCGGTTCGAGCACGAGGAGTTGGGCGTTTTCGAGATATTTGCAGTGCCTGTCGGTCCGGATCAACTGGGCATGCAGTACGACGTTCAATTTTCGTAGCGCGATTCTGAACGTTTGACTGAATGATCGGAGAAAAGAATGAGTGCTCCATTTATCGGCGAAGTGAAGATGATGAGCTTCAATTTCCCACCGAAGGGCTGGGCACTTTGCAACGGCCAGTTCCTGCCGATTAACCAGAACCAGGCACTGTTTTCGCTTTTCGGCACGACGTATGGTGGCAACGGCCAGACGACGTTTGCGCTGCCGGACTTGCGCGGCCGGGTGCCGGTGCACATGGGCACCGGATTTACGCAGGGGCAGTCGGGCGGACAGGAAAACCACACGCTGACGACGCAGGAAATGACTCAGCACATCCATTTCGCCATGGCATCGAATGTTCAGGCGACGACGGTCGCTCCGGGTAACGGCGTCAATCTGATGGCCCAGTCGAAGGGCGGGAACATTTACTCAAATCCTTCGGCTTTGACGCCGATGGCGGCGAATTCACTTTCGCTCACCGGCGGCAGCCAGCCGCACACGAACCAGCAGCCGTACCTGGTGATCAATTTCGTCGTGGCATTGCAGGGCATCTTCCCGTCGCAGAACTAATGCGGCGGGCGAATTGGATCTTGGCATAACCAACTAAAACTTTGCGGAAGGCTTAAAAATGCCGTATATCGGTGAAATTCGCATGTTCGGCGGAAATTTCGCGCCGGCTGGATGGATGCTCTGCCAAGGCCAGACCTTGGCCATTTCAGAGAACGATACGCTGTTCAATCTGATCGGCACGACGTACGGCGGAGATGGACAGTCAACGTTCCAACTGCCGGATCTGGCGGGCCGACTGCCGGTGCATATGGGCACACTGCCCGGCGGTGGCGCGTACGTGATTGGTCAATCGGCTGGTGTCGAAACGGTGACCCTGACGCAACAGCAGATACCGCAGCACAACCACCCGGTGTTGGGATCGGGCAACGCGGGCACAGTCGCCATGCCGGCCGGCAACTCGCTCGGTTTCCAGCCCAATTCGACGATCATCTGGTACGGTACGGATGCTCCTTTGGTTCCGTTCAACAGCCAGGCGATCACACCTGACGGCGGCAACCAGCCCCATGAGAACATGCAGCCGTACCTGTGCGTGAACTTCATCATTTCGTTATTTGGCGTATACCCTTCTCCCAACTAAACCGCGGAGTTCGAAAAATGTCGCAACCATTTGTCGCGGAAATTCGCATTGTCGGTTTCAATTTCGCACCGAAAGGCTGGGCCTTTTGCGATGGCCAGCTTATGTCGATCTCGCAGAATACGGCCTTGTTTTCACTGCTGGGCACCACGTATGGCGGTGACGGCAAATCCACGTTTGGGTTGCCGAATTTTCAGGGCTGTTCACCCATGCAACCAGGGCAAAGCACAACTGGAACTCTTTACGATCTGGGCGAGCAATCAGGTACATCGACCGTCACGCTCTTGGATACCGAAATGCCTGTGCATACGCACTCCTGGCAGGCGTCAAATTCCGACGCAACGGTCCAAGCGCCCAAGGACCAACTCTGCGCAATGGCGGCCGGGGGAATCGTTCCCTTTGCGCCGCCCTCGTCTCTCGTCTCGATGTCGTCGCAGTCGATTGCGCCGACAGGCGGCAGTCTTCCACACAATAATTTGATGCCCTATCTGACGCTGAACATGGTTATCGCATTGCAGGGCGTCTTTCCGCCACGACCGTAATGTTGTGTTGTTGGTGTCGTAAGATGGCCGTTTTTCGGGAGCGAAGTTTGATCGATACGAGCCGCGCTGGCTTGACGCCGGCAATCTCGCTGCGTCCAAGCACCGTTGAGGACCTGGAATTCCTCTTCCAGGTCTATGCGGATACGCGCGCGGAGGAATTGTCGGTAGTCCCTTGGAGCGTTGAACAAAAAGCTACCTTTTTGAGGATGCAATTTCACGCGCAGCACAAGTACTATCACGAGAATTTTAAGGACGCTGCGTTCGACCTGATTATTGAAAACGACGTCCCTATTGGCCGGCTTTATGTTCATCGCACTAAAAATGTCCTGAACGTGGTGGACATTACCGTACTTCCCGCGTGGCGCGGGAAAGGCATTGGCGGCGGGATCATGCGGGCGCTGATTGACGAGGCCAAGGCAATAGGCCAAGTCGTCAAGATTTACGTTGAGCATAACAACCGCGCCATGTTGCTTTATCGCAAACTTGGATTTGTCCAAACGGGAACTGAGGGTGTATACTACGCCATGGAATGGCGGGCAACTCCGAAATAAAGACATGATAGTGCTCGGGTTGTAACGCAAAACATGCGCAAGGAGGGATGGCGTGGATAAGCCACAAACAGCTTTTCATCGACGTAACTTTGTGGGATTGTGCGCATTGGGCGCCGGCGGTTTATTGTCGGCCGGTGCAGCCGGTTGGTTGTTCGTAAAGGGGTCGGTGTCAAATCGCACACCGACTCGCGAGGATTATGCACGGCATATCAACTCCGTGTTTCACGTCAATCGAGACTCCAACGCAGTCGGAGCAACGCGTCCTGAAGCGGCAGACCTTCGGTTGATTGAAGTCACCAAATCGACGATTCAGTCTGCGGGAACCCGGAAATTCGAGAGCTACTCCCTTGTGTTTGAGGGGCCGAGCATGCCGGAAGCAAACGAAAGGTCGTTTGAGTTGGTGCACCCGACTTTGGGGGTTCAAACGCTCTTCTTGGTTCCTTGTGGACGAGCAAAATCCGAGATCGTCAGGTATGACGCAATTTTCACCGTCTTTCAGTAGAATAATAGGTCGCTCTCAGCGCGATTTTCATTATGATTCGGCCTCTCACGACGTCCTACTGTGTCGCACAAACTGATATCAATTCATTCGGGATCATTGCCATGAACATTTTAGGTCGAACGCGAAACGTCTCGGTCCGGGTGCAATTAGCGTTGTGTGCCGCGCTGGTCATCCTCGGTCTTCCCGCAACCAGTTTCGCGGCCGACGTGACTGTCACGAAATCGGCCAACCCGGCCACGCCGTCAGCAGTGAATCAGAACGGAACGATTCATTACACGATCACCGTGAACAATTCGTCCAGCCCCACAAAGACGCTGACGGGCGTCCAAGTCAACGATAACCTGGATTCGCAGTTGACCGTGACCGCCGGAACAGTGCACGCCTCACCGGTGGGGATTGACGACACCTATGCCGTGATCGGCAACACGCGGCTTTTCGTGGGGCAGACGCCGCCGGCCGGCGAACCGAATGTGACCGTGGGTTTGGCGGGCGATCTGACGTTCGGGTTGCTGGCCAATGACGTGACCGTCACCGACTCGATTGCGCTGACGACCGTTTCTAATGTGGCGACCACTCAGGGCGGCTTGATCACGATTAATGCCGACGGCTCGTTCATCTACACGCCGAAAGCAGGGTTCACGGGAACCGACACGTACGTCTACACGATCAAAAACAGTGTGGACAATACGCTCACCGATACCGCTACCATCACCTTCACTGTCACCAGTATGGTGCAGTACGTCAACAGTGCTGCGGGTGTGAACGGCGACGGACGCTCGAACACGCCCTTCAATGTGATGTCCAGCGCGCAAACGGCCAGCGCGGCCGGCGACTTCATCTACATGTTCGCTTCGGCCACGAACTATGGCGGCATCACTCTGAAGACCAACCAGCAGTTGATCGGCAATCAGGTCGCGCTGGTGGTGAACTCGCTGACATTGAAGGCGGCATCGGGCACAAATGTACCGAATATCGTGAATGGCGGCGGCAATGGCGTCACGCTGGCGAGCAATAATACGTTGTCCGGCTTCACGATTGGCAATTGCTCGAGCATTGGGTTGTTTGGCTTAAATTATTCGACGCTGTTTCTTAGGAACGTGAGCATCAATAGCACGGGTGAGGCGCTCATTTTGAACTCAGGGATCGCCGATGCGATTTTCACTTCGGTGTCGTCGAGCGGCAGCGCGAGCTTCAACGTGCTTATTGCCAATGGCAGCGGAAACATCAATATGGGTACGGGGGCGTTAAGCGGCAGCCCAATTGGCGTATTGCAGATTTCAGGCGGGGATTCAGTCAGTTATGCGGGAAGTATCAGCAGCGCATCCGTTCACAGCGTGCAAATTCAAAATTGTACGGCTGGAGTGGTCGTGGCGCTGTCGGGCGCAATTACCGACAACGGGACGGGAATTTTGCTTAACAACAATACCGGGGCGACGATCAACTTCACGGGTCAAATCACCGCCAGCACTGGCGCGAACGCGGCCTTCACAGCGACCGGTGGCGGAACGGTTTCATCCACGAATGCTAACAGCACGCTGACCACGACAACGGGCGTGGCCTTGAACGTTGCCAATACGACGATTGGGGCGGCGGGTTTGAAGTTTCTGAGCATCAACGCGGGTACCGCAGCGAGCGGTCCGGCCAGCGGCATCATCCTGAACAATACGGGCGCTTCGGGCAGCTTGACTGTCAGCGGCGACGGCACCAACAACGCCTCGGGCGGGACGATTCAAAAAACCACCGGCCCCGGCATTTCGCTCACCAACACGCTCAGCCCGTCCTTCACGTCGATGTCGATCAAGAACACGACGCAGAGCGGCATCAATGGAACGACGGTGACCCACTTCACGTTCAATCAGGGCACGATCGATACCGTCGGCGCGGGCGCCGCGGCCGGCAGCACGTTCTCCAACATCGCCTTCAACACGACTCCCACGACGGCCACAAATATCACCGGCACGCTGACGATCACCAATTCGACGTTGAACAACGCCTTCTTCAGCGGCATCGACATCCAACAGGCCGGGGGCACAATCTCCAACGCCAATATCAGCAGTAACACGCTCACCAGCACGACCAGCACCACAACATCCACGGGCCAGGGCATCAATATCGTTGGAATCAGCACCGCGTCATCGACGTTGAACATAACGAAAGCCACGATCGCGAACAATGTCATCAAGAATTTCCCGCTGGGAACCGGAATTCAAGTTTCATCTTCCAACAATTCAGGGGCCGCGGGCCCGACGTTCGGCATTCCGAATGACGTCACCAACATCATTTCAATCACCGGCAATACGATCCAGGGCCAGTCTGCGGCCAATCCGATGAATTCGCAGGCCATCAATTTCAACATGACTAACACGACCGCGGGCAGCCGCGCGCGCGGCAATTTCGACATTTCGTCCAACGGCACCGTGGCGCTGCCGGTGACAAACATCTTCGGCAGCGTCTTCGCCGTGGGCGTTAACGGCTACATCGACGTGACCGGCACGATCAATAGCAATGTCATCGTGGCCAACCATATCGCGAGCCAGAATGCCTTTGGCATCACGGTCGCCACCGGCCAGACGTCCGGAGGCTCGAATGCCGAAAATCCCACCCTTACTGTGACCTGCAACAACAATAACGTTTCGCAGCAGGACGGCGTGGGAATCCTGATGGTCGCGCGCAGCGCCAGCGCCAGCAACAAATTCAAGATTCAAAACAACACCGTCGCCAAGCCCATCTCTGGTGCCGGCGGCGCCAGCTATGCCATCCGCGTCGATTCGGGCAACGCTGCCAGCAACGCAGCCGAAACGGTCTGTCTCAATATTTCGGGGAATACTACCGGCGGCGGTTCCAACGGTGGAACGGGAATCGGTCTGCGCCGCAACTCCGCGCCCTCGACGAGCTTTGGGGTAAATGGCATGGCCGCGACTGCGACTCCCAATGTGGAAGCCTATGTTAACGGCCTCAATCCCGCCGGCGGCGGTACGACGCTGATTTCCGCCACTACCGGCTTCAGCAATTGCAGCCTGCCGTTATTGTTCGCCCAAGGCGGCGTTGAAACCGATGCCGCTGCGAGAGCACGAAGTGGTTGCGGCTGCGGGCATGCAATTGTGGCTCAAAAGACTGCCGCGGAAATCGCGGTCGAAACTGCAAACGATGACATGCCGCCGATGCATTCGGAAGCAGCGCCGGCTGTGGCGGCTCCCGTCGGTTCAGCGCTCGACACCATGCAGCCCACGGTACTGACCGTTCAAGCAACGGGTTTGTCAAAGTCTGGTCTGATCACCCGCTCGCTCAAGCAGGAGCAACTTAAGCCCATCATCGAAGCGGCGCTGCAACGCTGGAAGGACGCCGAGTTGAGCGCTGAACAAATCGCCCTGCTCAAGACCGTCATCATTGAAGTGGCGTCCATCCCCGGAGGGCGTCTCGGCGAGGCACGCCAGGGACACATCACGATCGCCGACAATGCCGCCGGTTATGGTTGGTACGTCGATTTTCAGCCCTTGGAAGACAGCGAGTTCGGAACCGTCAGCAGCGCCACGCGCTTCTATACTGATTCGCACGGCCTGCCGGCAGGACATTTGGATCTGCTCACCACCGTCATGCACGAAATGGGCCATCAGCTTGGATTGCAAGATTCGTACAAGTTCGCTGATCGCGAAAGCTTGATGTATGGCAGCCTGACCATGGGCGAACGCCGCTTGCCGACCAAAGGCCAGGCCAAAGATGCTGTTCCACACCTCTTCGGCGACGCTGTGAATTATTTGACGGTGACGCTGGTGACAATCTCCTCGTTGCCGCCGGGCAAGACCTGCACGATCAAGTTCGACACGACGGTTTCCGGAACTGCCACGACGACGCCGATTTTGAATCAGGCCAGCGTGAATGGCGGCAACATCGTAGGCGGTCCCTTCCTTTCGAACACTGCCAGCACCGATCTGAATGTTCCGCCGAGCGCCTTCTCGGCGCAGACGCCGCCCACGAAGGGCGATGTGGGTTTTGCGTATGCCGGATACACGTACATTGCCAACGGTACGCCCGCGCCGACGTATGCGCTGGCGCCCACGAGCGGTGCGCTGCCGAACAATCTGACGCTGAGTGCCGCCGGAGCGCTATCGGGCTCGCCCACCGTGGCCGGCACGTTCACGAACATTATTGTGCGCGCCAGCAACGTGGCGGGAATCCTCGATAGTACACCAGTGACGATCACGATTGCTCCGGCAATGACGATCGCGCCTGCGGCCTTGGCGGCTGCGACAGCGGGGACGGCGACGAATCAACTCATCACCGTCAGCAATGGCACCACGCCGTACATGACGGTGAACGTGACCTCTTTTAGTCCCGGCACGACGGGCTTGACGGCGGCGGCGCTGACGACAAACACGGGTGCGGGCACAGTGACGTTGAGCGGGACGCCGATAGCGGCGGGTACGTGTACCTTTACGGTGAACGTGACCGACACGGTGGGTGCGACGCTGAGCAAGAATTACTCCCTCACGGTCAACGCGGCGATCAGTATCGCGCCTGCGTCTCTGGCGAGTGCGACGGCGGGGACGGCGACGAATCAACTCATCACGGTGAGTGGCGGCACGACGCCGTATACGACGTTGAATGTGAGCGCTTTCGCTGCGGGAACAACGGGACTGACTGCGGCGGCGCTCACCGCGAACGCAGGCGCTGGAACCGTGACGTTGAGTGGCACGCCGACGGCGGCGGGCACGTGTACCTTCACGGTGAACGTGACGGATACGGCGGGCGCGACGCTCTCCAAGAATTATTCTCTGACGGTCAACGCGGCACTCAGCATCTCGCCGGCGGCGCTGGCGCAGGCGCAAGTCGGCCAGAGCACGAATCAGGTCATCACGATCAGCAACGGGACGACGCCGTACACGACGTTGAACGTGACGGCGTTCGTGGCAGGTGGAACCGGACTGACGGCGGCAGCACTGACGGCGAATGCGGGCGCGGGAACGGTGACGCTCAACGGCACGCCGACGGCGGCGGGCACGTGCACGTTCGCCGTCAATGTCACCGATACGGCGGGCGCAACGGCGACCAAGAATTACTCGCTGACGGTGGTCGCGATCAATATCACTCCGGCGAGTTTGCCGGGGGCGACGGCGGGGACGGCGTACTCGCAGGTCCTGACCGTTAATGGCGCGGGGTTGCCGTTGAACAGTTTGACGGTCACGGCGCTGGTGCCGGGAACGACCGGGATTGTGGCTGGGAGCTTCACGCCGAATTTGGCGACTGGGAAATTGACGCTCAGTTTCACGCCGGCAGCGGCGGGTACGGCGACGTTCACGGTGAACGTCACGGATTCGACGAACGCGACGGCCTCGCAGAATTTCTCCCTCACCGTCAACCCTGCGCTGAGCATTGCGCCGGCGGCGCTGGCGGCGGCGACAGCGGGGAAGTCCACGAGCCAGAACATCACTGTCAGCGGCGGAACGACGCCTTACACGACGGTCAACGTTTCGGCGTTCAGCGCGGGTACGACGGGTCTGACGGCTGCGGCGCTGACGCCCAATATTAGCGGCACCGTCGCGCTGAGCGGCACGCCGACGGCGGCGGGAACGTGCACCTTTACGGTGAACGTGACGGATACGGCGGGCGCGACGTTGAGCAAGAATTATTCGCTGACGGTCAATGCAGCGATCAGTATCGCGCCGGCAGCACTGGCGCAAGCCACGGCCGGTACGGCGACGAATCAAATCATCACGGTGAGCAATGGAACGACGCCGTACACGACGTTGAATGTCACGGCGTTCAGCGCGGGCACGACGGGCTTGACGGCGGCGGCGCTCACGGCGAATGCGGGTGCCGGAACGGTGACGTTGAGCGGCACGCCGTCGGCCGCGGGCATGTGCACCTTTACGGTGAACGTGACTGACACGGCGGGGGCAACACTCTCCAAGAGTTATGCGCTGACGGTCAACCCGGCGTTGAGCATCGCGCCGGCGGCTCTGGCGAGTGCGACGGCGGGCACGGCAACAAATCAAATCATCGCGGTGAGCAATGGAACGACGCCGTATACGACCTTGAACGTGAC
>JANXLS010000022.1 GCA_025355035.1 Planctomycetota bacterium
CAATCGGAAGCTTCGAGGAAAACGCCGGAACGGGTACCATTGCCACAGAAAAACGCGGATGTAGAATCCGCCACGTGTCCCATACAAGTGGTTCGAGTTGACACACGACAATGGCTCTATGTCGGCGCGGCCCTGTCTGCCGCGATGGTTCTCGCGACAGGCATATTGTTGGTCCGCGCCAAGAAAAAATAGTACGGTTGCTCTGTCGCCTGATCCCACCTACTGCAAAAATAAATCGCTTTCGCCGTTCATAAAAAAGCCCCGCCATATTCAGGCGGGGCATTCACCAGCGATTCGATTTACATGTCGTTTTAGTGCGTCTTCTCGCGCAACAATTCGTGCGCCTGATCAACAATGTTCGCCGTGCTGAAGCCGAACTTCTTCGCCAGTTCCTTTAACGGAGCCGACGCACCGAACGTCTTCATCCCGAGAATGACGCCGTGGTCGCCGACGAAGCGATGCCAGCCCATCGTTGAACCCATTTCGATCGAGATGCGAGCCTTCACGTCGAACGGTAGCACCGAGTTCCGGTACTGTTCGTCCTGATGATCGAATAGTTCCCAGGATGGCATGCTGACGACGCGCGCCTTCACGCCTTCCGCAATGAGCTTTTCGTAGGCTTCCATGGCCAGGCCCACTTCCGTGCCCGTCGCCATCAAAATCAATTCCGGGCGGCTGCCGCACGGCGGATCGGCCAGCACATACGCGCCGCGTTTTACGCCACAAGCCGGAGCGAACTTTGTCCGATCGATCGTCGGCATATTCTGGCGGCTGAGCACCAGCACCACCGGCTCGTGCTTCATGTTCATGATAACCTTCCACGCTTCCGCGACTTCGTTCGCATCGCCCGGGCGCAGAACAATCAGTCCTGGAATCGCGCGCATCGAAATCAAGTGCTCAATCGGCTGATGCGTCGGACCGTCTTCGCCGACACCGATCGAATCGTGCGTGAAAATATAGAGCGCCGGAATTTCCATGATCGCACTCAGGCGGATCGTCGGCTTGCAAAAATCGCTGAACACCATGAAGCCTGACCCGTAAGGTCGCAGTTTACTGACCGCCATGCCGTTCAAACACGCGCCCATTCCCAACTCGCGGACACCGAAGTGGAAGTTCTTTCCACCGTAATTTGCCGCAGTGAAATCGCCCGCGCCTTCGAACGTCAATCGCGTCTTCGTGGACGGCGCCAAATCCGCCGAGCCGCCAATCAGCCACGGCACGTTCTTCGCAATGGCGTTGAGCACCTTGCCCGACGCATCGCGCCCAGCGACTCCCTTCGGATCGGCCGGGAACACGGGAATATCCTTGTCCCAATTCTTCGGCAGATCGCGGTGCTGCATAAGGTGGAGATTCTCAGCCAATTCGGGGAAGGCCTTCGCGTACTCCGCAAACTTCGCGTTCCAAGCCGCTTCCGCGTCCGCGCCGCGCTTGCCGATGCCTGCTTTGAAATGATCGTACACGCCGTCCGGCACGAGGAACTTCGCGTCTTCCGGCCAGCCGTAGTTTCGCTTCGTTCCTTTGATTTCCTCTTCGCCCAGCGGTTCGCCGTGAGCCGCGTGTGTGTCCTGCTTGCTCGGCGCGCCCCAAGCAATGTGGCTGTCAACGATAATAAGGGTGGGGCGGTCCTTCGTGTTCTCCGCCGTGTTCAACGCATTCGTCAAGCGTTCCAGATCGTTCGCATCGCCGACGCGAACAACGTTCCAGCCGTACGCAATGAATCGGGTCGCGACATCTTCGCTGAACGCCCACGACGTGTTGCCTTCGATCGTGATGTGATTGTTGTCGTACAGCCACACCAGATTCCCGAGCTTCAAATGTCCCGCCAACGATGCCGCTTCGCTCGCGCCACCTTCCATCATGCAGCCGTCGCCACCGAGCGCGAAGATGCGATAGTTAATGATATCGAAACCCGGCTTGTTGAAATACGCCGCCATCCACTTCTGAGCCATCGCCATGCCGACGCTCGTCGCAAATCCCTGCCCCAGTGGACCCGTCGTCGTTTCGACGCCCGACGTCCAATGGTATTCCGGATGCCCCGGACACTTGCTATCCAGTTGCCGGAAGCGCTTGATGTCATCGAGCGCGACCGTCGCTGTTCCCGCCGTTTCATAAGCTGAATTGACCGACTTGACACCGGTGAGATGCAGCATTGAATAGAGGAGCATCGACGCATGTCCCATCGACAGAACAAAGCGATCGCGGTTGAACCAAACCGGATTTTCCGGATTGAAATTCAGCTTGCGATTCCAGATGGAATACGCGACCGGAGCCATTGCCATCGGCGTACCCGGATGACCTGAATTCGCAGCTTGAACAGCGTCCATCGAGAGACATCGAATCGTGTTGACACACACATTATCGATGTCGACAGTCTTGGCAGGGGCGGTCATGACAAACTCCCTCACTGTGTTTTGGTGGGCGAAAAAACGAATTGAATGCCAAAGTATAGTTCCGGTTTTTCCAAATTGCAAGAGTCCGAACAAAAAGTTTATAATTTCGGCGAAAGATTGTCGCTTTCACAGGATTCACAAGAACTATCGACTTCCCGCCGCAGCTCACTGCTCGCGCTCCAATTTATCATTCCAAAAGATGCACTTCCTGTACTAATCCTTACTCCGCCTTCGTCTTTTCTCAGCTTTCTTGGATGTCGAACAACCGTTCAATAAGTTACACACCCTTGCATAACGCAGGTTGCAAACCTTTCCCCGACTCTGCGGTTTAAAAAAGAGTGTTTTCAAATTAAACCAAGTTTAGCATTTGACATCCACTCCTCAATCGCTACACTTTTGTGCTCTCTTCAAGTCGTTCGCCCTGAAGGGAGGGCTTTATGGGGCTTTGGGACGTGTTTTCGTCCCGGCCTAGGAAGACACTCGTGTCCCTTTGGTTGTTTTTAACAAGGGAGACATGAGTCCGGGACTTCCGCCAGCGGACGGCGATGTGTTTTTTAAGAAATTGGATTCGACGACAAAAATGTCTGCACCTGCGACGCCGCGTTCGTTCGCTGCAATTATTTTGGCTGCCGGTCAAGGCAAACGGATGAACTCCGATCTGCCTAAAGTCCTGCACCCGGTCTGCGGCAAGCCAATGGTGGATTGGGTCGTGCAAAGCGCGCGCAGCGCTGGCGCGTCCAAAATCGTTGTCATCGTGGGCCACGGCCGCGATCAGGTCATCAAGATTCTTCCCAACGGCGTCGAGCATGCCGTCCAGGACGCCCAACTTGGCACCGGTCACGCCGCACGCTGCGCCGAAGCCCTGTTGAAAGATTTCAAAGGCCCGATCGCAGTCCTCTCCGGCGATGCTCCTTTATTGCGCCCTGATACGCTGCGCAGCCTCGTCGCCAAACAAGCCGAAACTAACGCCGCCGCCGTCGTTCTGACAGGTAAAGTGCAAGGCGATTCCGCCTACGGCCGTATTGTTCGCGACGAAAAAGGCCTGGTCAAAGCCATCGTCGAATTCAAAGATGCCACGCCCGATCAAAAAAAGATCGACGAAATCAACTCCGGCACCTACGTTTTTGCACAAGGCAAGCTATTCCATGCACTTGCCGAATTAAAGAACACCAACGCCCAAGCCGAATACTACCTCACCGACACGATCGCCGCGTTTGTCAACGGCGGACAGCCGGTGGGAGCAGTCTTAGCCAAAAGCATCCAGGAAATTATCGGTGTCAACACCGTTGACGAATTGAAGCAGGCCGAAGCGGCCATGAGCGCCCGCATCAACTCACTCAGCAGCTCCTTCCTGATCCGCGATCAAGAGATCACCAGCGAACTGACGAAGAACGTTCGCGTCTTCACCGGTAACGCAAACCCCAAGCTAGCCAAAGACATATGTATGCACCTCGGCATTCCTTTGGGCAAAGCAGAAGTCGGCCATTTCCCGGACGGCGAAACGCGCGTCCAAATCATGGAAGACGTCCGCGGTCGCGACGTTTTCATCGTCCAATCGACATGTGCGCCCGTCAACGACCATCTGGTCGAATTGCTCGTCCTGATCGACGCCGTCAAACGCGCATCCGCCAGCCGCATCACCGCCGTGATTCCATACTATGGCTACGCGCGTCAGGACCGCAAACACGACGGACGCGTCCCAATCACGGCGAAGCTCGTGGCGAACCTAATCACGACCGCCGGCGCCGATCGCGTGATGTGCGTCGATTTGCACGCCGAACAGATTCAAGGCTTCTTCGATTTGCCGCTCGATCACCTCTATTCGATGCCCGTGCAAATGAATTACATGAAGAAGCTGGACATGACCGATCTCACCATCCTCAGCCCCGATTTGGGTCGCACGAAATTGACCGAAAAGTTCGCCAACCGCTTGAACGCGCGTTTGGCCGTAATCGAAAAGCGCCGCATCGGTGATTCCGAAGTCGTTAAAGGCCATGTCGTTGGCGAAATCACCGGCCGTAACGCACTGATCATCGACGACATGATTTCAACCGCCGGTTCAGTCTCCGTCGCCGTCAGCACAGCCCGCGAATATGGCGCAAAAAGCGTCACCGTCATGGCCACGCACCCCGTCTTCTGCGGTCGAGCCTACGAACGCCTGAACGGCATGCCAATTCGCGAACTGGTCGTCTGCGACGGAGACTGAACCGGCGGTTGAAATCATGTCGTCGATGATCAGTGCGTTACGGCCGGTGATTTCGCCAACGACATGGCCTTTAACGACTTCGGAAT
>JANXLS010000373.1 GCA_025355035.1 Planctomycetota bacterium
CGAGGCGTTCATAGCGCAAGGGCTGTTTTGCCAGTGCGTCGGGGTCGAGTTTCGTTGCTCGCAATTTCGCGGCGCCTTCTTTGGTGAACTTCGACGTGATCTTCGTCATCGCGTCGTCGTCGCGGTGGACTTCCTTGAGGATGTCGTTGGCTTCCTTGTCGGCGTTGAACTGCGCGACTTTTTCCTTGAGTACGTTGTACGTCCGCATGCAGCCGCGAGCGAAATCCCAGACTCCGTCGCTGTCTTCGGTGCGATACGCGTGCGCATCGAAATGGCGCGGGCCGGCGTATCCACTGTTTTCGAGCAGGCGGACGAGCATGAACGATCCCTTGATGTCTTCGGCACCGAAACGCAGATCCTGATCGAAGCGGCCCATCTTCTGGCCGTTCAAGTCGATGTGAAAGAGCTTGCCGCATTCAATTGCCTGGGCGACGTGATGCGTGAAGTTCAAGCCAGCCATTGTTTCATGCGCGTATTCCGGATTGACGCCGACCATTTCTTTATGTTCCAGCGTTTCGATGAACGCAAGCATGTTGCCGGTCGTCGCGTTGTAGATGTCGCCGCGCGGTTCGTTGGGCTTGGCTTCAAGCGCGAACTTCAAATCGTAGCCCTGGTCCTTGACGTAGCTCGTGAGGAAGTTCATCGCTTCGCGGTTGCGCTTGATCGCTTCCATCGGGCACTTTGAGACATCGACTTCGCTGCCTTCGCGACCGCCCCAGAAGACATAAATCTTCGCGCCGAGATCGACGCCGAGGTCGATAGCGCGCATTGTCTTTTGGATCGCAAATGCGCGGACCTTCGCGTCGCTGCTTGTGAACGCGCCGTCTTTGAAAACGGGGAGCGAGAAGAGATTCGTTGTGGCCATCGAGCATACGATGCCCGTGTCCTTCATCGCCTTCTTGGCGGCGACAACGGTTTTATTATATTCAGCCGGCGTGGCGGTGAAGGGGATCAAATCGTTGTCGTGGAAGTTGAATCCGTACGCGCCGATTTCGGCCATCTTGCGGATGTTTTTGATCGGGTCCAACGGCGGGCGAGTCGGTTCGCCGAACGGGTCGCGGCCCTGGTTGGCGGTGGTCCACAAGCCGAACGTAAACTTGTTCTCCGGCTTCGGTGCGTAATCGGACATGACTCTCTCCTTGATCGGTTGGGCGCGACGCTGGCCATATGGGCAATCTGCGCAAATGTTGGGTGATGTTTTTTAACACAAAGACACAAAGG
>JANXLS010000063.1 GCA_025355035.1 Planctomycetota bacterium
CCGTCGCGGGTTACCGTCCCAAAAATCCTGAGCTAAATTCAGAGTTGGAATTTGATACACTTTTCATTCACGACGATAATATTGGTCCGTATTCAGAGGCTCGTATTTTTCAGGATAGTTACCGTTTGGAGGGTTGTACCAAAGCTGTTGATGGATTGTTTATCTCTATTACGAACAACGAAGATGAGAAGAATGCAAAAGCGGTCCAAGAATTTTATCTTATTACCCATATGCTTACGGCTCTTTACCCGAAAATAAGACTCTCGATGAACGAGTTGCACGCGATCGGCGAGGCGTTGATTGGATTTGTGGCAAAGGGACTTGAACCTGCCTTTGGCGTCGAATATACGTTCGATGTTTCTGTCAAACGGAGCGGTCGATTTTTGCAACAGTTGCGTAGCCTCAAATATGGAAGTTTGCCCGCCGATGCAATAACCAAAGTTTGTACCCAAGGTGTCTTTTCCAGATATGTCGGAATAGTGGAAATGTACTGCAACGATAAGAGAATCGCGATATTTCTATTCGATACGACGGATCGAGTTCTTCTATCAGTCAAGAATCCACTGAAGGACGCCATGAATTCACTTATCGCTGGGATTATCATTCACCCGAAATTCAAGACTGAAATTCCGAAACTCTTCAGTCCGACTATAGAGAAGTCGTTTAATTGGATTAAAAACAGACCTCCGTTTTTTGCAGCCTAAAAACCCAGAAACCCGAATCATGTCCCTTCTCGACGAACTCAATCAACTCCGAACCGAAGCGCTCGCCGCGTTCTCCGCCGCTGGCGACGCAAAAGCGCTCGAAGACGCGCGCATCAAATTCATCGGCGCGAACGGGCGGGTAAAAACGTTGCTCGGGCAACTCGGCAAAGCGCCGCCCGACATCAAGCCGCAAGCCGGCAAACTCGGCAATCAGATCAAGAACGAACTCGAAGCTGCCTTCGAAAGCGCCAAGGCCGCGAACGCCGCGAAGGGCGGGGTGGGTGGGGTTGCGACGTCCGCCTTCGACATCAGCGAGCCTCTGCCCGTTGAATCGCGCCTATCGCTCGGCCGCCGCCACCCCATGACGCGGACCATCGACAGCCTCGTGGACATCTTCCACGCCCTCGGCTTCGAAATCGTCGAAGGGCCGGAGATCGAAGATCAGCGCCACAATTTCGACGACCTCAACATCCCCGCCGATCATCCCGCGCGCGACAGTTTCGACACGTTCTTTTTGTCCGGCAACAACCAGGCCCTGTTGCGCAGCCAAACATCAACCGTCCAAGTCCGCATGATGGAATCGCGCCTCCCGCCGTTGCGCGTCGTCGCGCCCGGACGCGTCTATCGCCCGGACCAAATCGACGCGACGCACCACAGCACCTTCCACCAAATCGAAGGACTCTATGTTGATAAAAACGTCTCGATGGCCGACCTGAAAGGCACGTTGAAGTTGTTCGTCGGCGGTCTGTTCGGAGAAGACACGAAAGTCCGATTCCGCCCAAGCTTTTTTCCGTTCACCGAACCCAGCGCCGAATTGGATTGCAGTTGCCCGGCCTGCGGCGGCACGGCATGTCCGGTCTGCAAGCAGACGGGCTGGGTGGAAATGGGCGGCTGCGGAATGGTCGATCCCGCCGTCTTCGAAGCGATCAATTCCGCGCGCGGCGACAACGCGTATGACCCGGAAGTCTGGTCTGGATTTGCGTTCGGATTCGGCATCGAACGCCTGGCCATGCGCCGGCACGGCATCACCGACATTCGCCGCTTCCTTGAAAACGATATGCGATTCTTGAGGCAATTATGAAGCTCCCGATGGCCTGGTTGATGGATTGTTTGCCCGCCTCTGTGCGCGGAAAAAAAGAGTTCGCCGCCGCGCTGAACAAAGCCTGCCTGCGCTGGGATCTCGAACCCGCCGCGCGCAACCGCGATACGCTCGGCAAACTGATGACGTTCGCCGGTTTCAACTGCGACGCCGTGCACGGCGATGGCGAGAAGATCGTCCTCGAACTCGACGTGCTGTCCAACCGCCCGGACTGCCAATGCGTCGTCGGTCTCGCGCGCGAAGTCGCTGCAATTCTGCGCGTGCCGCTGCAACTGCCCGCCTGTGAATTGAACGGACTGGAAAGCGGCGACCCCGCGTCATCCCTCGCAAAAGTTCGCGTCGACGAACCGGAATTGTGTCCGCGCTACACTGCTCGAATCATTCGCGGCGTCAAGGTCGGCCCCTCGCCCAAATGGCTGCAAGACCGCCTCGAAACGATGGGCTTGCAGTCGCACAACAACATCGTCGACGTCACAAATCTCGTCCTTTTCGAAATGAATCAACCGCTCCACGCTTTTGATCTGAACGGTTTGGCCGGCCGCGAAATCATTGTTCGGCGAGCAACTGATAAAGAACCGTTTGAGCCCCTTTACGGCGCCGTCCCGCCGCTTACATCCGAAACCCTCGTGATCGCCGATGCCGAAAAGCCGCGCGCGCTCGCTGGAGTGCTCGGCGGAAAGGGCTCCGAGGTCACCTCCGGAACAACCGACATTCTGCTCGAAGCCGCCTGTTTTCATCCGGCCAACACGCGTCGAACCGTGCGACGGTTAAAGGTCATGGACGGTCGAGGAACCGATTCGAGTTACCGCTTCGAACGCGGCATCGACATCGAAGCCGTCGATCGCGCCAGCGCACGAGCGGCTCGATTGATCGTCGAATCCGCCGGCGGCAGAATCGCCCCGGGCCTCATCGATGTCTGGTCCAAGCACCCATCGCCGAAGCACGTCACTGTTCGAACATCCGAAGTGAAGCGCGTCTTCGGAGCTGAAATTCCGAAAGCCGAAACCGAAAAAATTCTCGAAGAAATCGGCTGCGAACTGGACTGCGCGTCCGATGCAAGTGTTAAAGTCACCATCCCGTCGTGGCGTCGTGGCGACCTGGATCGCGAGATCGACGTGATTGAAGAAATCGCGCGCCTGCACGGCTTTAATTTTGTCCCGGAAGCGACGACAATGAGCGCCCGGGTCGCGCCCCGTTCGCCGCGCGAAATCGTCAGCGAAAAGTTGCGCTTGCATCTCACGTCCCTCGGCTATTTCGAAGCCATCACCGACAGCCTCGTCGATCCGCGCTGGGCCGCGCCATCCGTGTGGACCCAAGACAAGCCGCTTCCACTCGACAAAAGCAGCGTCCTGCGGGATGACCATTCGGCGTTGCGAAACAGCTTGCTCGCATCATTGTTGGCCGTGCGAAAACACAATCAGGATCAACGCAGCGGCGAAGTTCGGATGTTCGAAATCGGCAATGTGTTCCTGTCGTCCGGCGAATCGCATCCCCACGAAAAAAAGACGCTCTGCGTCATCGACGATCGCGGTTTCCAAACGCTCGCCGACACGCTGAAACGCATCGGCGAGTCGCTCGAATTGGACGGCGCGCATTTGAAATGTTCGCGCCCGCTGACGACCTCTCCGGATTTCCTGCACCCAGACGAATCTTGCCGCATATTGCGTGTCCGCGAATTGCTCGGTCACGAACGAGCCGAGGACGTGATTGGTTGGATGGGCACACTTTCGGTGGCGACGCGGAAAGCGTTTGACCTCAAAAAGTCGTTGGCTGTTTGCGAAATTGATTTGATGGCTCTCGCCAATCTTCCCAGCGCACCCCAACGCTACCGGCCGCTTCCGGCGTTCCCGGAAAATTCGCGCGACGTGGCGCTGGTCGTCGACGACTTCGTCGCGTGGAGCGAAATCGAATCCTTCGCGCAAGCATGGCAGGCGCACGAACCGCTGCGCGATCCGCATGAAACCCCGCGATTCTTGAGCGTCTTCAAAGGCAAGCAGGTCGGAGTTGAAAAAAAATCCGTCGCGTTCTCGATCATCTATCGAGCCCCCGACCGAACGCTCACCGATGACGAAGTCAACTCCGCACACCAGAAATTCCAGGCCGAATTGCTCCGGAAATTCAACGCGGTGTTGCGAACATAAAACGAGACGCTATGTCCCAGCGCAAAAAAAAAGAACTGCGCAGTCGCATGAAATTGATGCTGGCTGCAATGGGCGCCGCCGTCCGCAGCGCGCGCAGCGTCGCGATCCACTCCTGGCTCACGGAACAGGACTTCTATAATGAAGCGCGTTCCGTCCTGGCGTACATGTCGTTCGGGACAGAAGTTCAAACCGAAGCGCTCTGCGAAAGAATTCTGAAGGACAAAAAAACGCTCGTGCTGCCGCGCATGAAACCGGCCAGACATTCCCTGGCGCTGCATGAAGTAACGGATCTCAACGTCGATCTACTAATGAACAAATATGGAATTCGCGAACCGCGTCCGACGCTCCCGAGTCGCCGAGTTTCGGACACACAACTCATCCTTGTCCCGGGCTTGGCATTCGACGAATTCGGAAATCGGCTGGGTCGCGGTCTCGGTTGTTACGATCGCCTGCTCGCCGATGCCACGCCCGACAACACAACAGTCGGCCTCGCGTTCGAAGCGCAGATCGTCGGCGGAATGGATATCCCGGAAGATGAAAACGATATTCCGGTGGACGTCATCGTCACCGAGTCCCGGACCATCGATCGGCGGGACGTGTTCGATTTATTGAAGCGCCGCGAAGCCCGACTAAGGGCCTGTAAAATAATAAACTGAAGAAGTCCGCCGCGTATTTCGGCCTGGGTCGAGGCGGACGCGAAGGAAGATATACGAGTGTATCACTGACTGAGCGTTCAACGAAGAGCCAGGCCGAAAGACGCAAGCAATTCTTCAG
>JANXLS010000072.1 GCA_025355035.1 Planctomycetota bacterium
GGCTTCGATCACCTGCGGATGCGTCGACAAACCAAGGTAATCGTTCGATGCGAAGGACACGATCTCTCGTCCACGCAAACGAATCCGCACCCCCGCTCCGTCCGCGACTTTCAGTTCGCGAGCGAGTCCCTCCGAGCGCAACGTCTCATGCTGCGTGTCTAAAAATGTGAGCCAGTCGCCCATGTCGCGTTCCCCAAACTTCTAAACCAATTGTTAGCCGTTGCAAAAGCACATCTTGAAAGGGATTTTTAACACAAAGGCGCTACGGCACAAAGGCGCTAAGAAAGCATCTTTATTATGAATGAAATTTATTCGCGATGATCCGCGAAATCCGCGTTATCAGCTGAAAAAATCCGTTCCCTGTTTACCCTTTTTTTGCGCGGTCTAAATGCTTACAACCGCCGCCGCAATATGACCGCCGAAACCGTGATTCAACACCAATGCTGTTTTCGCGGTCGAGGCCCTTCGCGCTCCCAACACAAAATCGATTCCAGCAAACTCCTTTGCAGGCTCGCGCAAGCCTTCAACGTGGGGGATGAATCTTTTGCGCAAGGCATCGAGTGTCAATCCCAAAGCAACCGCGCCTGATGCTCCCAACAAATGACCGGTCGTTCCTTTCGTCGCTGTGACTGGCGGAATCGATTTTCCAAATACTTTGCGCAGAACTTTGATCTCGACGGGGTCGTTGTACGCGGTCGCGGTGCCGTGCGCGTGAATCCAACCGATCTCACCGGGATCAATACCGGCACGCAAGAGAGCGCACTCGATCACGCCGATCAACACGGCTCCAGTTGCGTCGGGTGTCGTTAAATGATGCGCGTCGGCGCCGAACGCCATGCCGAGGATTTGCCCGAGAATCGCGGGGCCGGTCTGCCGCTGCGCGCGAACCTTTGCGGACGCGAACGATTCAATGCAGAACACAGCGGCGCCTTCCCCGACGACGAATCCGTCGCGACGGGCATCGAAGGGCCGCGTTTGTCCGGTCGGGCTGATGACACCAAGGCGCTCGAAGCTGCTGAGAATCATCGGCGAATTCGAGCTTTCCGCAGCGCCGGCCCAAACAGTTTCGCACACGCTGTCGCGAAGCCAATCCATCGCAAGCTTGATGCTGGCCAGGCCGCTTGCACACGCGGCGACCGCCGCTGATGCGGGGCCGTCCATCTTTAATACGCGGGCGATCCAGCGAGCGGCAGCGTCGGGTCCGCATTCGGAAATCGTTGGGATTTTATCGACGTTTGATGTTTTCAAATTGGAGACTGCGTTTTCGAGCACGTCGGTCAGTCCCTTCGAAACGGTGATCGCGACGCCGGTGTTTGTTGTGCGGAATTTGTAGGGATGCGTTGCTTCCACCACGGCACCGAAGGCCAACGCAATTGCGCGTGAAGCCGCGGTTGCGTCGTGGCTCATGCGGTCGAATTCGATGGGGGGGCGCGGAATTTCGACGGGAGTAAAACGGGCCGGTTTGGACGCTGAGTCCGAGCTTAAGACGCTTGGAACACGGCGGCAGATCAGGCCGATGCCGGTGATGGCGACAGGTTCTTGGCGCGAAAAACTCATTGCCTGGATTATAGCGGACGTGGCCGGAACCAACACGAAGTTCCAGTATAACGTTTTGATTTAATTGCAAATTACCGCTGATGAACGCAGATTGCCGCGAAGGAATAATCTGAGTCCGCCTGCGGTAACGGTGAACGAGCTAGGTTTTATTGAGGCGCATTTTCGAATGGGACGCTCGCAGAATCAGCCGGTGGCGGACGTTGGGCACGGAAATTTCGCAGAATATTTTGCACTGCTTCATAGCCCGCGACGGCTTTCATGACGAATCCCAGCGGATCGAAACCCGTCGACGCGGGTGGAGTCGATGCGACGGCGGCTCCAGAATGTTGAATTTCAATGACGACGCGCTGGGGCGTGGCGCTTGGAGCTTTCGGCGATCCGCTGACCAATAATTTCGTGGCGATCACTCCCGCACCGATCGCCACGCCAGTGGAAATAAACGGATGTTTAACGATGATTTCTTCAAACGTGGAGCCGTCGGTCAGGCGTTGGACTTCCGATTTGAGGGAATCACCGACGTCGGCCGCGGTGGCTTTTAATGAAGCTGCGGCCTGGTCGCGCTTGTCATAGTAATGTAGCAATCGTTGATCGAAGTCCATGCGTCCATCCTATTCTTTGTTTGAAGCGACGCTACCGATGTGTTGTCGCCAAAACGAAATCGCCACGAACAGCGTGAAAACCGAATACACTCCGCCGCGCAACAGCGGCGAAACCCAGTCCGGAAATTGGGCGCCGTTCATGGCCGTCGCTGCGGCTCGATCCAACAAAATGAAGCCGTAAACGGCCAGCGCTAAAAATGCGATCGAGAGGGGAACGGCTAGCAGCGTCAACGCGGCAAGCCGGATCAGCTTCATCTTCCAGATCGCGAGTTGTGCATCGGAAAGAATGAGGAGCTGGGCGCCTATGTTGCGCAGTAACTCCAGAGCACTGGAGACTTTTGCGCCGGACTCGGTGGCGAAGTTCGAGTCAGCCGAATGCGTCGTTGGGGCTCTTTCGGACGGATCGATCATGTGGGATATGCTCCGATTGCGTACCGAAAATGAAAGCGCGAGAACTTCCTTTGAGGGAAGCTCTCACTTGATGAGAAGGTTCTGTGCGAAAATCGGCGCACAGGTATAGCCTCATGCACTCCATTCACTCGGCGAGCGCAGGTCCGCGCTCGTCGGTCCTCTCCTGAACAGGAACAGGAGAGAGGTACGGCAAAGGGTCGCTACTTGCGGAAAATAACGATTCCAAGCAAGGCTCCGATACCGAACGCGATAGCGACACTGCGGTAAGGATTTGCACAAATCGTTTCATCGGCTGATTTGCACAGCGCTTCAAATTTTTCCTGACCGTGATCGACCAGCGCGCTGTGAAATTCGACTGCGCCTTCCTTGATTTTCTGAGCCGCTGCACCCACATCGCTAACCTGAACATCTTCCATGTCTGAGTTCCTCCGTGTTAGAGTTGAACATCATATCGCTGAAATCGTAAACGTGACTGAACGAAATGCAAGTAAGGAGTGCGCAGAGTTGTAAAAAGAATGCCCGATTTGAAAATCGTCTTGAACCTCCCCGACTCCCCGAAGAATCGGGCAGCACCCCGCACGGTCTGCATTGCCAATCAGCGAGTCTGGAGAACATATTGAACCCGCGCATAACTAAAGCCACTAGAGCAACTCACGTTTGAATGTACACGCATCTGCTTGCGGTGGGCAAGCTGGCTCTTCGTTGCTCTCGCACGCCGTAACTAATCAAAACGGATTAGCTCGAACGCCTCGATCCAGCATGCCCGGCGCGGCGCATCTGCATGTACATTCAAACGTGAATTGCTCTAATCAAGCGCTCATGCGTCCAATCTCTGAACATGAGAAAAGTCGATGAGCGTGGCGCCGAAAATAGTACTGTCGGATGACGAACGAAGAACAACTGAGCGGGAAACGCTTTTCAAACGCGCGCAACGACGCTTCCGCTTTCGCCGCGTCATGCAGCGCCGTCTACTGAATGCGCGCCAAATCCAGCAGAGCATACTCGGCCAGCAAGTCCTGGCCATACCGGTCGAGCAATGGCTGCCAACGTCGAATCGGCCTGTTTTTCAGCAGTCACTGCCGCGTCGTACTGCTGCCGCCCGACCGCCCCGGAGGCGGCGACACCCATAACAATGCCAATGTGTGCGTGCACCATTTTAAAAAACGAAACGGACGAAAGAAATTGATGCGTGTTGCAGTTTAGAATTTACCAGGACCTTGGGAATTGTACGGCGTACGGCCAACTCCGCCGAGAATGGGAAGGGCCGGGTCACCCAGGAGGCATTCTGTCTGGGTCAAATCGCGGTACCATTGCGCGGTTTGGTCAGGAGCTTTCAAACTCTGGCTGTGCGCATATTGCAATGTCCTGAGCAAGGCATCGCCCCATCGTTTATGCTGTGTCGAGGCTTGAGTCATGAGATGATTCATGAAATCGACTGCGGGTGTCGCCGTGCAATATGTAGTATTGCCAATGGACATCGCAATTCCTCCCTGCGGCTGTGTCAAAGCCTTGATGGCAATACTCTGATAATTCGCAGTATCCTTGGCGATCCAGTTCGCCGTGCAGGTGCTTTGCAAAAGCACCACGTCCCCGGTCCACTTTTGCACTGAATCGGTATCAAGCAGATATGGTGGTTGATTTCCCA
>JANXLS010000202.1 GCA_025355035.1 Planctomycetota bacterium
CCATGCCGACCGAAAAAGCAAGCTCCAAAAAAAAGAATCCGGCCCCTGTGCGTGCCGCCGGTAAAGTGGGGCGAGTTGTAAAATCGCCTGCCAAGACCAAGCCTGTTACGAAGGCTGCGCCCAAAGCCGCTGCGAAGCCGATTGCGAAATCGTCTCCCAAATCCGCTAAAAAGCCTGTCGAAAAACCGGTCCCTGCGTCGAAAACAAAACCTGTCTCCGTCCCAACAAAAAGTGCGAAAGTTGCAAAGCCGGTAGTTGAAAAAGCAGTTGTCGAACAATCGGCTCCGAAAGCGATAACAGACGCGGCCGCTCCGAAAAAGAAGTCTGCGGCAGTTCAACACGACTCGTCTGCCGAAATGAAAGCGCGCGAAAAGAAGTACGCGGAACTCTTCGGCATCTCCCAGCCGAAAGGCAAAGGCGTCAATCTTCAAGGCGAAGCGGCCAGAGCAGAAGATGTATCTGCGGAAGGCTGGTGTGTGGTCCAGTACCCGCCGCGCCCGGGCCGGTTGACGTGGATTTACGCAACGCACGGCCTTTCCACCGTCTGCGCAAAAGGCAAGGATTGCCCGACGCGAATTGAATTGGCAATGCACTGGCGCGAACGCGGAACGCTTCCGATTTCGATCCTCACCGAAACCGTGAAATACATTCTCGAATCCGGCCACCTGCTCGCGCCCGGCGATATTATTTCGGAAGCTGAAGGCATCCGTGTCGGCATCAATGACCTCATGCTGAAGCGAATCATCGCGCTCCACCCTGAACCGTTCATGCCGCGAACCCTGGAACTCCCGGGCGGCGACGTTCGCCCGGTCATGTTGCTGGGAATCAGCGAAGCGGAGATGGAATCCGCGACAAAAGTTCGCCCCGAATTGGCCGACGGCCGTAAGGTGCTAATGGACGCGTTGCGCGCGGGCGGAGTCTTCCCCGTCACCGATCCGAAGCGCCAATGCCTGACGCGCCGTCGCGATTTCCTGCGCATCTGGGAAACCGCTTTCAGGGGTGTTCGCGAGAAAAAATAAGCTCCGCGCCGCTTCGAAAACCGTCACTCACTGTCACTCTTTGAGGAGCCCACGCCACCGTGAATTCACCGTCGTTGAACGATTTGCTGAACGTCGCCGTCGATGCCGCTTACCTTGGCGGGCGTCGGACACTCGCTTACTTCAATGCAGGCGTCGCCGTCGAAATCAAAGCCGATCAAACGCCCGTCACGCAAGCCGACAAAGAAGCCGAAGACGTCATCCGCGCTGAAATCACGCGCCACTATCCCGACCACGAAATTCTGGGAGAGGAAGGCGGCACCAAGAAAGGCGACTCGCGTTACCGCTGGATCATCGATCCGATCGACGGTACGAAAACATTCATCTGCGGCGTCCCTTTTTATGGCGTGTTGATCGGTGTTGAAGTCGAAGGCAAGCCTTCAGTCGGTGTGATTTACATGCCCGCGTTTGACGAAATGATTTGCGCTGCCAACGGCATGGGTTGCCTGTGGAACGGCCGCAAAGCATCGGTGTCGAAGACATCGAAACTCTCCGACGCTGTTCTGCTCTCCACAAACATCACCGCCTGCCAAGCGCGATCGGACGCGTTTGATCGACTCACGAAAGCAACGAAAATTCAGCGGACATGGGGCGATTGTTATGGCTACGCGCTCGTCGCCACCGGCCGTGCCGACATCATGCTCGACCCCGCAATGAACCCGTGGGATTGCGCCCCGATGCTGCCGATCCTCAGCGAAGCCGGCGGCCATTTCATGACATGGGCCGGTGAACCGTCGATCTGGGGCAAGGACGCCTTTGCAAGCAATGCCGCGTTGAATGCGGATGTGTTGGCGATCCTGAAAAACGAAAAGCGCAATTATTGACCTGCGCTTTGCCAAGAGACAGCGAGCGTTCGCGAGCCGCCGCCGTTGCCCTCTCCTGTTCGGGAGAGGGTCGATGCAGGCCCCCTGTTCGAAAAGGGATGCGCGGGGTGAGGGGAGAGCGTGAGGCTTTACCTGTGCGCGGGCCACTAATCGACGAGCATCCCGTCGTAAGCCAGTCGAATGTTCTCCGGCAGTCGCGCTTCGAACATCGCGTGAGAAATTTCGTGAGCGATGTGCCCGAAGTATGCCCGGCGCGGTTTGACGCGCGCAACGACCGCCATCGCCTCAATGAAATTCATGTGCGTCGGATGATTCGCTTCGCGGAGCATGTCGAGCACCAGCGTGTCGGTTCCCTTCAGCGCGGCGAACGCTTTTTCGTCCATGCGTTTAACGTCCAGGCAATACGCCAGCGACGGTCCATTCTCAATGCCTGTGTGCTGGATTTTTAAACCCGTGTTGATGATGACTTCGTGATCCAGATCGAACGGTAGGAATGTCATGCAACCGATCTGAAAGGGCTCGCCGATCGTAATCTCCCGCGCACGCAACGACGGCCAACCGGCGCGCAACGTGTCGCTGAAGACATAGCCGAAACTTTTCCGCATGCTTTCCAGCGTCTTCGCCGTACCCCAGACGTCGATGACCTGTTTCTGAATGATGTTGAAACGCCGCATATCGTCGATACCCATGATATGGTCGGCATGGAAATGCGTGATGATCACGGCGTCGATGCGCCGAATTTTGGCGCGCAGCATCTGGTAACGAAAATCCGGCGTCGTGTCGAGCAAAACGGTGGTATCAACGCTGCCATCCGCGCCATGTCCGCGCACAATCGCCGAGGAGCGCAGTCGTTTGTCGCGCGCATCCGCGGAATGACAGACGGCGCAGTCGCAGCCGATCATCGGCACTCCGACCGACGTTCCGGTCCCGAGAAATTCGAGGCTGATTTTCATACTTTCGAAGTGTAACGCAAATAGTGCGCGCGTCATGGAAATCGCTTCCCCCGCTGTCCATGTTGAGTCGCCCGGATTTCTGCTCCACTTGACCGTCCACTTGTGACTCGCGAGCCATTCTGCTATTTTAATAGAGTAGCGAATGTCGCTCTCTCATCGTTCGGGAACCCATCGATTATGCTCCGCACAATTCTCTTGATCGCCATCGTTCTCACTCCATTGGCCAATTTTGCCGGTGAAGAAAAAGAGTACACGCCGGCGATTCCGACGGTGAAAGTCAACGGTGAAACCGTTCCGCCGGAGTCGATTAAAAAGATTTTCGATTTCTGGCTGAAGGTCTACAAGGCTCCCGGCAAACCGCTGTCGAACGATTTAATCGACAAGCTTGCATCCATTTCGCTCAACCAGGCCATTCAACACATTGCCGTAAGGCAGTACATTGACAAAAACAAATTGGCGTTGCCGCCGGACGCGTTGAAGGAAGATTTCGAAGCGTTCAAAGCCGATCTGACCGTTCAAGGCAAGAACTTCGCTGACGTGTTGAAATCGCGCGACAAAACGGAAGAGGAATTCCTGGTCGATTTCGCACTTCGCGCCGCCATGACCCGAGCCCTGCGCGCGGAAACTGAAAAAGATCTGGAACCGATCAAAAAGGCCTTCGAAAAAGAGAAGGAAAAATTGGGACTGCGCCGAGCGAGCCAAATTCGATTCTCCTATGAGAAAACGAAATACACGGCGCACCCTGAACGCACAGAGGAAGAGGCCAAGAAGGAAGCCGACCACGCCTTGGAACGCGCGCGCAAAGGCGAGGATTTTACAACGCTTGCCAAGGAACTCTCCGATGAAACGGTGTCGCGCGACCAGGGCGGGGATCTCGGTTGGATCGCGCCAAGCTATGTCCCCAAGCAGGTCGTGACTGCGCTGTACGCGCTCGAAAAAACAGGCGACGTAGCCGATCTTGTCAAGAGCGAACAGGGCTATCACGTCATCAAGATGACCGACCAGAAATCGGAAGAAAAAGAATTCCAGGCGTTTCTGAAACAGCGCGTTTACATCCGCACGATGGCCGAAGAAAACAAACTCTCCAAAGACGCGACAATCGAAGTCGAGAAATTGCCCGAAGCGCCGAAGTCCCCGCTCAAGCCGCTCAGCCCCGACGCGACGAAAGAAGCTCCAAAGAAGTAACGCGGTAGCATGACAATGAAACTGGAGCGACGAGCATGTTTCTGAAGTCTCGAATCAAATTATTTTCGACCGTAACGTTGTGTCTCACCGCGTGGAGCCTTCGTTCCGCTGACGCGGTCAAACCGATGTCATTCGACGATCGGCTGGAAATTCAACTCGTCGCACAAGAGCCGGATATTGTCACACCGACGGGTATTGCAGTCGATGAGCGCGGGCGGATTTGGGCGATCGAAAACAACACGCATTTTACGCCGAAAAAGTACGACGGTTTTGCGTCGGATCGGATTCAAATCCTTGACGATTACGGCCCCGATGGAAGGGCTCGCAAAATCACGACGTTTGCTGACGGCTTCAAAAATTCGATGAGCCTTGTGTTGGGAAAAGACGGTGCGGTATTTTTTGCGATGCGGAACGAAATCCTGCTGCTGCGCGACACGAAGAACGCCGGCGTCGCCGACGAACGCAAGACATTGATCAAACTCGATACGGAAGGCAATTATCCACACAACGGACTGTCCGGCCTCGCGCTCGGCCCGGATGGAAACCTGTATTTCGGACTCGGCGAAAATCTCGGCAAACCGTACGCGATCACCGGCAGCGACGGCACGACACTCAAAGGCGGCGGCGAAGG
>JANXLS010000392.1 GCA_025355035.1 Planctomycetota bacterium
CCCGAGCGCGTGAAGCAGGTTCGCCGTGGATTGGCCGGGCTCGAGCCGCCTGAATCGCTGACGTTCGTCACGCCAGCAGGAGCACGCATCGATGGCGATCTTTCGGAATGGAAAGGAACCGAACCGATTGCGCTGAATAAACGCGAGGATTTCGTTCCATATCGAGACGACGTTAAATGGCCCGGTGCGGATGCGTTTTCAGCAAAAATCTACTCCGGTTGGAATCAAGAAGGCGTCACCATCGCTGTGGACGTCGTCGACGCGACACCGGACTTTCCTCGCCCCGGCAGCGAAACGACCACAGGTGACCGCGTGCGTATCGTTATCGATTCACGCGACGGCGAAAACTCGTCTCTCGAACCGACCGAATGTTTCGTCGGCACTCTCGCGCTGGGAAAAAGCGGTTCGTTCTTTACTCAGGAATTCGGCACAGTCACGGAAAACGGCCCGCATGCCGAAGGCAAAGTTACGCCGTCCATTTCTGGAAAAGGAAGACAATACGAACTCTTTGTGCCTTGGACCACGTTGCGTCGCAATCCGGGTGAACTCTCACCGGATAAACGCGAATTGCGCGTCGGGGTGTCGGTATTCGACGGCGACGCGAATGGCACTCGCAGCGCCATCGAATGGGGTGCCGGTACGACCCTGACCGGGGCCATGCCCTTGTGGCTCGGTCGCTTGGCGTTGATCGATGTGTCTGCTGAAAAAGTTGAACGTTACCGCAAAGTCATCGCTTTGGTTCCCGGCAGTCCCGAAGCGATGAAGTTTTTAAAACTCATCCTCGTCAGCAAACTGGGGCCGAACGCCGAGATCGAACGTATCGCCGAATTGGAGAAGTTCGTCGTCGAACATCCAGATTCGGCGAACACCGCGAAGGTACTCGGCAAGTTGCGCGATTTGTATCGTCGGACAAACGAGCCCGATCCCGCGCGCCTTCAGAAACTTGCTGCGCATGCAAAAGTATCCGGTTCCGTCCAACTCGCGCTCGAGGCTGCGTACAAAATGTGGGTCTATACCGACCCGCAGAAGCCCCCGCAAATGATTATGGTCCAGTTCTCGAACGGCGATTTCACGAACAACGTAGCGCGCGCATATTGGGGAACTCCCATATTGACGTGGGGACGAGATGGCGCCAACACGATGAAGAAAATTGGCGACATGCCAAAGCCCGGTGTTTGGACGGAATTGAAAGTCTCGCCATTTGATGTCGAACTGGACAATCTCGACATCAAATTTCTAGGACTCACATCTGTCGGCGGATTGACGTATTTCGATCGCATCGGTTACACCGTTGCCGGGAATGAAACCGTTTTGATCGAAGGCAAACTGCCTCCGACATGGCAGACGCAATACAGCGACATCAAATTTGTCGATTCGCCCAAACGCGTAGCGGCCCCCAGCATGACCTTTGGAAATATCTCGCAGATCGAAGGGCTCTACAATACGCATTTCAATTCAAACGATTGGCAGCCCATCATTAATTTCGTGGCTCTGCGCCCCGCCAGCGAAGCGCTCGCGAATCCGGCACAATATCAAGACGTGTGTCGCAAAGCTGCGCGCATCATCGACGATACGCCCGAAGGATTGGCGTTCCTCCGCCGAGCCATCGATTTGAATGTCGGCGACGAAAAACAAAAATGCCGTAAAGCGATTGAGGAGATTAAGGATTTTCTGAAGCAAAGTTCGGGATCGACTAATGCGTACGAGGCATTGAAACTCGCATTCGAGTTCATTGTTCGTTCTGGCGAAGTTGAGCCCATGGCGCGCATTGCTGATTTCATCCACGAAGCGAATTTACCCCTCGGGGCGGTCCGCGCATTCTATTCGGATCGATCGGTAGCCTGGAGTGAATGGAACGTGATCGGACCGTTCGTCGC
>JANXLS010000234.1 GCA_025355035.1 Planctomycetota bacterium
CTTTGCGTTTCGCTACGTCCCATCCAGCTTGTCGAAATTGATGTTGATACACGACCAGGGCGTCGCCATGCCGAAGTGTTGACCAAATCAAACGCAAGTGTTCAGGCCGGACGTGTTCAGGACCAGCCGACGCGCCCGCGATTCCGTTATCCGGATCAAGAAAAACCATATCCCGCCGTTTTGAATCCCGCGCATTCAAGCGCGCCAGAACATTCTGAAAATAACGTCCCTGCTCCCGAATATCGCTTGGATAAAAATCTGAAAAGATGTCGAACGGCACGCCAGCCTGCTCGAACAAAAGCGCCGTCCGAAGCAGGTCCTTTCGCTCACCATTTGCGATTCGCTCGCGTTCCAGTGCGAAGAATTTTACAACGGCGTCGTGCCCGACGACGGTTTCATAATTCTTCCCGTGATTCGAATCAAACCCATGCGTAGGCGCATCTGGCCGCAGCATCACAATCCAGAAGGCAGAGCCGGTTTTCTGGGAAGCGTCGAGGACGATCGACCATTTTTGAGCGTCGCGGCTGTCCGCGTAGAATTGATGGCGCATTTAAAAATGATCCCAGCTTTCAAGGGTCCGTCAAGTTTGAAAATAATGAAGGTCGTGCGAAAAACTCATTTCCATTACGAATACGCTCTGCCTCCGCACCGTATCGTCCTTGCGCTCCGTGGTACTTCGGAAGCGCTCGGAGCCGACGAGACGGCCCAGAACAGCCCCGAAGCACTTGAACGAGACGAAGCGGCCGGACATTAGGCGCTTTTTAAATGTTCAAAAATTCCCGAAACACCATCAATTCTATTCGCGCAAATGCCTCTCGTCTTCGCGTTACTCATGGTGTACTCCCGGAAACCACCACCCGAAAACCGATGACCCACGCCCCACCTGAATCGGCAGAACCACGGAAACCCGAACGGCATATCGTCGGATCGCCGCGTACAGTCCCTCCGCGCATTACAGGAGGGGTATGTAATTCAGGAGTGGAATCTGCATTTAAAACGACCGGATCGATCTGAGCCCCAGAAGGGTATGGCGCGTACGCATCTTGACACCACTCCCAGACATTCCCATGCATATCGTAAAGCCCGAATGCGTTTGCTGCTTTCTCTCCCACGGGATGTATCTCATCAGATGAATTGCCGGAATACCATCCCGCGTTATTCAAGTCCGCTTCTGTGTTGCCAGTGTAGAACGATGTTGTTGTCCCCGCTCGGCACGCATATTCCCACTCGGCTTCCGTTGGCAGTCGCACGGTCTTCCCAGTCTTCTCGCTCAACTTCTTGCAAAAGTTTTGCGCATCATCCTGCGATACATCTGTCACCGGCTTCTTCGCTCCCAGGTGAGTGCTGTGATTCTCCCCCATCACAGCCGCGTATTGCTCCTGCGTCAACTCGTACTTGCCCATATAAAATGACCGGCTTATCGTTACCTTGTGCACCGGATGGCTATCTTTTTCGCCATTCTTATCGCCCATCATGAACGTCCCATGCGGAATAAATTGCAAATCCAGTTTGACGCCGTTTCCCAAATCTAAAGACATCCCGGCCGCTTGATTATGTTTTGAAGGAGCAACGGTCGGAACGGTGATGTCGTCTTTTCCGGATGAACGCGACGTGCCCTTGTTAACCAAACCAATGAGACCAATAACGCCAACGCCACCACACATCAGCACCAATAGACCAACGAGCGCAACCCACACAACCTTGTTTTTGAGCAAACCACCGCCCAAGTCCGACATCTCATTTTTGTGCTTTTCCATTTC
>JANXLS010000236.1 GCA_025355035.1 Planctomycetota bacterium
TGATCTCATTCCGGAGGCGACCACTCCCGGCGAAGCGCCAGCTCCGACGGCGTTGGTGAAGGACGAGAAGCCGGGCGTCGATTTCAAGAAGAAAGCGCGATACAACGATCCCGCCGCGCCGCAACCTGCGGCCGAGGAGAAAAAAGACCCCTCGAAGAATCCCGCGCAGGGCCTTCCGCGCATGGACGACGCGCAGATTCTCAGCGTCAATCCGGAGACCTACGAATTAACCGTGAAAGACGAATTCGGCGAGATGACAATGAGTTTGACCGGGATCAAGGCACTCGTTTTTGCACCCAATTTGACCGCAGCGGTCGGCGATAAAAAACACGCATGGTCGCTGCAGTTGCGCGGGGGGAGCCGATTCGACGCGGACATTTTGCGAATCGGAGCGCAGGATATTTCTGCTGACATGGCCGGAGGCACGGTTCTTTTGCCGGCAGAAACGGTCGAGCGGATTGAGCGAAAGTAGGAGTTGAATCCCATCGTCAGATCAAAACGTCCCGCTCGGTTGCGCCTGGGTCGTGTCGTTCGTGTTGGGATGAACGGCTGGTCGTGAGAAGACGGGCATGGCGGGGTCGCCGAAGAGCTGTTCGGTGCGGGTCAGGTCGGCGAAGAAACCGTTTGCGCCGCCGTCTTGAATGAACGCCCAAACTTGTGATTGTTTCAACACTTCGCCCCAGCGCGTTTTGTTGCTCAATGTCGCGTTTGTCAGCAATTGGCTCATGAAGCGAACGGCGTGATCGGAGTTCATATACGTGGACGTTCCGATGCTGGCGCTGATGCCGCCCTGCGGTTGCGTCAGCGCCTGGATCGCGATGCTTCTGAAACCGTCTTCGTTCTTGGCCATCCAATTCGCGGTGCAGGTGGATTGCAGAAAAACGGTGTTGCCGTTCCACGCCTGAACGCTGGTTTGATCCAATATGCGTGGGTCCATTGCGCCGAGCCGGGCTGAATTTCCGTGGCCGGTGTAGAGCAGCCAATCGGCGCCGCCGTTGGCAGCTGCGAGTAACGCTGCCGTGACTTCCGGCGATGATTGAAAGGTCGTTCCGAGAACATTTTTTTGCCAGAGAAGTTCCGGATTGTTTTGGGCAATCGTGTCGGCTTGGGCTCCGAAATTGCCGGCAACGGGGTCGTCGCGATCTGCGGCGGCGTGGACGCGAATGCTTGACGATGGCGGGCCGTTGTAGGCGAGGATGTGCGCCACGGCTGTGCTCAATTCGGTCGTGTTGTTCACGGGTAAACGGCCGATGGCGACTTCGGGATAGCCGCGCCCGAGATCTCCGAAGATCGAGTCCGATGTGGTCTGTGCCCACATGCTGGTTGAGACAAGGAAGGTGGGGCAGAGTGGATCGATGTTCAGGCCGCTGTAATTCAAATAGTCGTATGTTGTTCGGCCCAGCAACAAAAGAAATTGCGGGCGCAGCGAACGGACCGCGTTTTGAATTCCGACGGGGCCGAAGCGACCGTGGTTGTAGTAGTCGAAAAGCTGTTCCTGATCCACGAATTGCGCGCGGACACCTTCTTTAGTTCGTTGAAACAACAGCGGTTGAATGCCTGCGGCGTATTGACTTGGTCCGGTTGCGAGGTACACACCGGTCAGCTTGGTGGGCTTGATTTGACGACGCGTCACGGATAATGGTGCGTTCTCCATACCTGCGGGCAGGACACAGAATTTTCCGGCCCCGCCGCTGGGCGCCATGAATCGCAAAGTGAATGTGCCGTCGGCTTGGGGCTGCGATTCGGTTGGGATCAGCGCGGCGCGATCCGTGAAGCGCGCGTCGACAACCCACGCGGTTGCGCTGGGAAGTTGGGTGAGTTCATAGAGCATCGGCGACAGACCTGTGTTGAACACGTCGACTTGTTGGGCGCTGTTCAGCGTTCGCGTGTAGCTTACGTTGATGGAGTAAACGAAGGACAATGGGCTGTCGGTGCCATCGACAGCGGGTGTGGCTAATTCGATGAGATTCGTGCCGTTGATCAAAAGACCGGACGGAATACGGGCGGAGAGTTGGATCATTTTATCGCCGCCATCCCAATGGAAAAGTCCGGCTGCCTGGCCGTTGACGAGCACGATCAACTCGTGGCCGCCCGGCGAAAAGCTCCAGAGATTCAGCGCCAACGTCGCATCGCCAGTGCTTGCTCCGGGCGTGTCGAGCGCGAACGATTGTGTGGTGCCGGGCGTCAGATACTTGTTGGAGAACCATGGCGCGAACGTGTAGGGATGCAGCAGGAAATTGAAGTAGACATCGTGGTATTCGGCGGTCGCGCTGGCGGGAGAGAGGCTGTTGATGGGCAATGAACTGGCGAACAAACCTGTTGCTGTCGTCGCGTTTCCAGCCACTGTCGGCGCTGCGCTGTTCCGAGCGAAGAAGACGTCTTTGTCGGTGTAGTCGTCGCGATATCCGGGGGCGAAGAGCAGCAGGCCGGACGGTGTCACGGCCAAGGGTGTGACGTTACGGCCTTCGCGTTGAATCGAGAGGTGATGGATGTCGAAGCCCGGAGGCAAGCTGGATTGCGGGATGAGCAGAACGCCGGGTTTGTTGTAAACGATCTTTGCTGCAGTGAAACTGGGTGCGGATCCGATTGAGGCGGAGGAGAACCAGCGTGCTGAGAGGAGGGGTTGGATCGCCGGATGGGGGACGATTGCGGCGACTGAATTTCTGGGCGGCGCGCTGATGAATTTGGGATCAGTGGCCATGCTTTGAACAGTCGTTGATGTGGCCGCAATCCAAAATGCTTCGCTCGCGCGGTGCGCGTTTTTATCAACAGCGGTTCGGTCCATCGCGGCGGAAACACTTACGGGTGAAACGGGCGATGAATCGACAATGTTGGCGTCGACGCGAACCGAGCCGGCGAGCGTCGGATGGGTTTCGCGGACGCCGTGGATGCTGAGGCTTTCGAGTTTGTATTCGTATTCGCCGGACTGAGGCCAATCGCAGAACGCGTATTTTTTTTCGTCGGGATTGGTGAGGCGCCCGGCGATGAGGCTGGGATTGACGCGTGCCCAATCGGAGCCGTCGATCGCGCGGCGATAGATGTCGAAACCCGCGTTTTGAAATTCGGAGACGGCGGTCCATGAGACGGTTACGCCGGCACCTTCGGGCTTTGCAATAAAGGCTTCGACAGAGATAGGGGTGACACCGCCGGTGATTTTAACGGTCACGGACGTGGGGTTGACCGCGGGAACATAAGCCACAGTCACGATGCCTGTTCCCGATGCGCCATTGACGCTGACAGAACTGAAGGTGCCGGTTATTGGATTGGTGCTGCTCAGGATCGTGTAGGTGTTTGCGCTGGACGATCCGGCGGGAATGCCGAGCGAGAGGGTGCCGCCGAGTGTGCAGGTTGCGCCGGTAACGATGAGCTTTTGCGTGCTGGTGGTGCTGCTCGTGTTGAGAGCGATCTTTAGTTTTCCGCCGCCGCTCATGTCCAATCCGGAGACGGTTAGCGCTTGACCTGCGGAGGGAACGGCGGAGCCGACCGATGCGGCTCCGGGCCAAATGATGCCGGTGGATCCGGTTAGAATTGTGCGGTTGATTGTTCCGGCGGTTCCGCGAAGGGTCGCGCCGGATGCGAGGGAGATGGATGAGCCGGTTGAGATTGTTCCGTTCACGGCGATCGTGTACGCGCCCGATTGGGGTGCGTTGAATGTGATGGTGCTGGGGTTGACGCTGCCGGAGAGGGTGATGGTCCCTGCGGTGTCGTTACCCTTGCCGATGATGGCCGGGTTTGCGTCGACCCAATTGCCGTTGTCCCAGCCGCTCGTCCCAACGGCCCACGTTCCGGAACTGCCATTCCACGTGTAGGTTTGGGCTACGGTCGTAAAGCTTGCGACAGAAGAGTAGAACGTGCCGATGCTGTTGGTTGCGTATGCTTTGAACGAATAAACTGTGGCAGAAGAGAGTCCGGATGCGGTAAGGGTGAAGACTCCAGTCGTCCCTGCTGTTGTTGTTTTGATCACACCGGTGCCGTTGATCAGGGGGTCGGTATTTGTTGAAGAAATCGACATTACGATTCCGCGTTCAGTGATGGCTGTGCCGCCGTCGCTGGTGACGTTGCCGCCGAGCGTGGCGGTGATTGCGGTGATGCTGGCGCTGGTGGGTGTGGTGACGGTTGGGACGCCTTGAACGAATGTTGCGACGGGCGAGTAATCGGTGCCGACGCTGTTGATGGCATAGGCTTTGAACGAATAACTGGTGCCCGCGCTGAGGCCTGTGGCAGGCGCGGTGAAGACGCCGGTGGTCCC
>JANXLS010000265.1 GCA_025355035.1 Planctomycetota bacterium
GTATTCGTCGTCGTCCGCGCTGACATCGTCATCACCGTTGTGTTCGTAATTCTTTTTCGACACATAATGGTTCGACACCGCCAACACACCATCCTTCATCCAACGGCAAGCCGTGCTGTCGCCGGTGTGCTCGATCACGACGGCTTCATCCGGTTTCGTGCCGACGACCATGAACAGCGCCGACGCCGCCAGCTTGTATTTGCGCAGCGTCGAAACGGCGTCGTCGAAGTCGTCGCAGCGGTCAAAAATATGGCGCAGAGCGAACGACGGCGGCCAATGCGCGGTGACCATGCCGGCTTGCGGAGCCATGTTGATGGTCGCGGAGAAACGCCCCGGCGCAACGGCACTGAGGATGCCGACAAACGCAGGCCAGCCCACGGCTGTGAACGGGCCGCATTCACTCTCGAAATCAATCAGCACGGTATTTGGCCCACACGCGGGAAGTGGCCAATCGAGATTGCGGATGTGTGCGACGCCTTCGCCCTTCGGCAAGTTATAGGCGGCGGCAGTGCATCCGAATGGATTGAGTTTCCCCAACATCGATTTGAAGACCTTGAGCTGCGCGAGTTCGTATGAAAGGTTTGCTAGAATCAAATCATTTCGTTCGATGTCGGCACCATCAGACCACGCATCAACATCGTCACCAAAATTGTTGCCGCAAACGTGGTGGATCGCTGGCAACAGCAACCTCGCCGCCGCCACTGCGACGCTGCCGACCGTATCTTCAAAGTGCTCCATGCAAGCGCGAATGACGCGGCGACCGCGTGTGGATTCGGCACGGAGCATAGCATTCCATCGCTCGTCAGCGGGTTCGCGCAAATCGACGCTGTAACGGCGGGTGACTTTGGGCATGTGCTTCCTTTCACGTCTATGAAACTTTGGGTGACCCACTCTTGCCATTGGTGACGATTGCAACGAATACTGCTGCAGCGATCGTGCCGGTTCCGACGACAACTTTTAAAAACGTGTCGCGCCATGTTCTGTTATCGTCTTGGCGCATTTCAAGCCTATTTAATAGTTTGAATGCCGCTAAAATCTGTTTGCCGGTGATCTTCTTGGTTTTCGCCAGTCGCGCCAACACTTCGTATCGATGCCGACTGCTGACGTGAACATCACGTTCTAAGTCCATGCTTTTTGACAACATGTCGATTAAAGCTCGGGCAAGCCCCGGAATTTCGTCAATGATCGTTTCCATTTTCCTGGGCGAAACAGACCCGAAATACTCAATGGCCCTGTCCTGTGCTTCCCGGTCAGTTTTCAACTCACTGAAACTTGCGATTTCAATTTCATCCAGCAGCGCTTTTTTACTTACAAGCGGCATCTTGTTCTTCGTGGGCTTCTTGACTTCCTTTTTAGTCCCGTTGCCGCTGCCTTTAGACATC
>JANXLS010000269.1 GCA_025355035.1 Planctomycetota bacterium
CGGACCAACGTTACAAGGACGATCTTGCCCGGCAGAAAGAAGCTTCGGAAAGGGCGGAAGCAGATCGCAAGGCTTACGATGCCAAGCGAGATGCAGAGCGCAAGGCGCAAATTTTGGCATCTGAAGCGGAACGAAAACGGCAAAAGGATGAGGAAGACAGGAAGCAGGCAGAACAGGACGCGCGCAATAAAGCGGAGCAGATTCGACAAGACAACGAATTGCGCGTTCAGCAACTCCTCAAGGACCGGGAAGATGCTCTGGCCCGGGAAAAAGAGCTAAAGGAAATCCGGGCGAATAAAGCCAGCCGGGACGCTGAAATAGCCAAATTGACTGTCGAGGTTGCGCACTTGGAGAAAGAAATCGCGCCCATGGAAGCCAAGTTTATAGAAAATCAGCGGAGCGCAAAAATAAATCAAGTCATCTTCGATACCAAATCGAAGGCTTTGAAGGACGCTTTAAAACAATACAAGATGTCCAATTACCAATACTCTGCCCTACCATGGGATACTGAGTGGACAGGTAAAATGTTTGACTCCGTTAAAATTGTGGGTGGTACAACCGTTACACAATGAGGGGGATGGACCCAAAATAGCAGAAAGATTGAACAAACTTTCCGCTGAAATTCGAAACGTCCTCGCCGCGTTGAAAAAAGCAGGGATAGAAAGCACTGATTTGGAAAACGCTTTGAAACTCTCGAAAAATCTTATTGTCGAAAAACGAAGAACTGTTGAAGAGCTCCAAGCGATCGACGCCGATCCGAGAGCTCTCAGTCCTTTCAATCCCGGTGATCCTGGCACTTCAGCACCGCGGGAACGCAAGGTCGGCATGAAAACGATGTTTCTCAAGAACGGTAAGACCTTGCAAATCCAAAGTGCCATTCGCTCGGGCGACACAGTGACGTACAAAGACGAAAACGGTGAAACGCACACGTTAAAAGCCGCAGAATACGATCGGACGGAAACGAATAAGTGAGTTTCGATCGCCCCGCAATTTGACTCGGAATCGCGGGGCAATCGTGCTTATCCTCCTCAATGACATTTTCGTTTTCCGCAAAGTTGTTTGAAGAACCGCCTGCTCCACTCCTCTATTAACCGCGCACTCCGAAAAAAATCCGGTTCGTAATTGTAGTAAGCTACATTGCGCTTAAACTCACAAGTAGATGATTGAGGAATTGACACTGTTTGAGAGGATGGAAGGGATGTCTCGACAATCCAGAATTCGAAGTACCGCTTGGCTCTTTGCTATAGCAGCCGCGATGGGTTGCGGTATGGCGTTTTTGACGCCTTCAACGAAACCGGCACCGATCCCGGCTATCATTCCGATCGCGACCGAAAACCGTGTCGATCCTGCCAGTCCAGCCGTCAATCCCATCACGCCGGTTTCCGCAGCTAAGTCTGCGCCCCTGCGTCTACGCGATGGTTCGGCGAAGATGCCGGAAGCTCCAGCGTTTGTTGAACGGGCCGCCGGTGTTTTCGAAGCGTCAGGTCCGCGTTATTCCGCGCTGCTTTCAGCCGGCAGCGGGTTGCGTTATTTACCTCGGACCCAGAGCGGAAAATCGAGCGAACTGCGCGTTCATTTGAAACGCGTGACGCGCGGCGATTTCGCCGTTTACGATCGCGATTCCGACGAAAACGCCGATTCCGAAGTCGCCGTGGCTCGAGGCTCAGGCGGATTGAGTTACTGGCGCACGCCCTCGTTTCACGAGTGCTACGATCCGCGCGGCGATGGGATTGAGCAGAGCTTCTTGCTGGATTCCAAACCGGCGGGGATTGGCGATCTGCTCTTCGCGCTCGACATGGAAATGCGCGATCTGGTCGCGTTGCCGCCCCGCGCCGCGCGTCATGGCGGCATTCTCTTTGCAGACAAATCCGGCGAGATCGCCGTGCGTTACGGCCAGATCATGGTCCGCGACGCGTCCGGAAAAAGCCTCGTTGTCGAACCGATTCTCGATGTCACAACCGGAAGCGCACACTTCGCCGTCTCCAGCGCGTGGCTCGATGCAGCCACATATCCAGTCGTGGTCGATCCGCTCGTTGGGACCGATTTTGCCATTTCGGATTCGACCAACAATCCGGTCGGCGTCGATCAACCCACCGTATGCGCTGGCAACAACAATTACCTCGTTGCATGGACCGATTATTCGTCGGGCGCAGCATTACCGCAAGTCGTTGGCGCCATCGTGTCGCAGTCCGGTAGTGTCTCGGCTGCGTTCGCTATTTCCAGCAATGTCAGCCGTCCGTTGCCGTGGCGTTTCCAGCGCATCGAGTGTGCCTTCGACGGCGCAAATTGGCTGGTCGTGTGGGCCGATGTTCAATCCGCATCTCCAGGCGTTCGAGGCGCCATCGTCGGCGCTTCCGGGACTCTTTTGGGTGGAACCGATTTCCTGATTTCAGCGACTTCCGGAACCGTCAGTGAAGATCCGTTGGCTGCCTACAACGGCTCCAATTTCGTCGTCGCCTGGACCGACACTCCCGCTTCACTCTCAGGCGGTTCACAGGTTTACTACACGTTTGTAAACAGCAACGGTGTCGCGGCGAAGTCCGCACCTCTGAAGTCGAATTTCACAGTGATCAACCAATCGCTCGAATACATGACCACGCAACGTCCTAACGGCGACACGTTAATTCTCTATCAGGAATTAAACGAAACGCCTGCCATCCACCGCAGCGTTCGGATTCAAACCAGCGGGATATTGAGCGATCCAGGTGGCACCGCACTCTTTAAAGAAGATCAGGTCGCCAGCGACGGTACGACCGGTTATGGTAAACCGATCGGCGCGGTATTCAATACGACCGTCAACGAATGGCAGATTTTATCCTCTTACTCCGCGACAGAAAACAGCAAAATCTTTTTGCATCACCTCAGTTTGACCGGAACTGTAACGCCGCCGACGGGCGTCTTCGCGGTCGTCGGCGTTGGTCCCATTGGCAATCCGCAGTTGGACGGTTTCGCGCCTGCTTTCGCCGGAGCAAACGAATGGTTGTTCCTGCGCAACGAACGCATCAACAGCACCGTGTATCACGTGCTCGGAAAGCGCGTCGGTTTCGATGGAACGGACAAAGACCCCATACCCTTCCAGATTGACAGCGCGACTCGTGGCATCATTCGCAACGGCGTCGCCGCGCAAGGTGGCAATCTGTTCCTGGTTGCATGGCTCGATGGACGCAACTCGAACGCTCAACCTGCTGATCGCATCAGCATCGCAGCTGCGCTCGTGGACGCCACTGCGGCCAATTCCGTCGGCATTCCGCTTATCGCCGCTGCAACCGCAAGCCCGACATCCGGCGAAATTCCGCTCACCGTCGGGTTCGATTCGACGGCTTCGACCGGTTCGCCCGATACAGTGACTTGGGACTTCGGCGACGGCACGACATCGACGCTGGCCTCTCCTTCCCATATCTATAAAAGCAACGGCACTTACATCGCTCAATTGAAGTTGACGAAAGGCGCGTACAGCGTTTTTGATACGGTTGTGATCAAAGCGGGAACGGGCGGTGTTACCGGTCAATCGACTGTGATCGGAACGCCACTGACCAATACGCCGCCAATCATCCCGGGGCTTTTCATCAGCAGCGCCAACGTGAAACTCGATTACTTCAACCTCAGTAACGATTCGTCAACCATCGCGGGTTTCTTCGACGTCTCCCCGCTCAACAACAACTTGACCGGCCAGATCGCGTCGATTTCGTTGGGCGGCAAAACATTCGCTTTTACTCTCGATGCAAAAGGCACATTCAAAACCACGACCGGCACTACGCAGTTGATCGCCTTCGCCATTTCACCAAAAACAGGCGCCTTTCTGTTTACTGTTACGGCTGCAAGTCTGCGTAGCGATATGGCTGCGTTGGGAATGACGAACGATACGTTTACAACCAGCATTCCGGTCACGCTGCCGATTACGGTCAGCGTGGGCACATTACAGGCGCAAGCCAATGTCGGGACCGAGTATCACTCCAAGAAAAACGTGAACGGTGCAGCCAACTATGGCTTCCAGGCGACCGGGAGTGAAATTTCGGGAGCGTTCCTGATTTCGGCCTTCACCGCGCAGGAAGCGTCGACCAAATCACATACCTTTACGATCACCGGGCAACTCGTTCGTCCCGGCACTTTTAAACCGGATGTGAATGGAAATTTCAAGATTAATGTCGGTAACTACCAAGCCACAATCCCCGGCGGCGCTATTTTGAACAAAGGTGGAATTCTTACCTACACGGCCAAGCTCACCAGCGGCGTCAAGAAGTTTACGTTCAACATAGTGACCGGTGTCTTCGCCATCCAGTTGATGAACATCTCTCAAGACGCCAATGTCGGCGGAACCGGTCTGCCGTTGGCAAAGTCTGGAACGGACATTGTCAAGGTCGACATGAATGTGTCGTTCCTGTTCGATCTGTCCGATGGCACGAAACTCAGCGCCGGACGGTACGCCTACATCGGCCGCGCAAACGCTGCTGCAAAGTCCTGGAAATTGCGCTAGAGCGTTTTTCAAATGGATGGAGACAAAGATGCGCCGCGCCGGGCAAGCGGGACGAGGAAGACGAGCGAAACGTATTTTGGAGACTACGTTAAGCGAGTCTGACGAAGTACCGCGCAGACCGCCGCAAG
>JANXLS010000399.1 GCA_025355035.1 Planctomycetota bacterium
ATCATGGTCAAATCGCCAACGTTTTTCGGATAAGGCGGTTTGCGCTTGGACGGTTTGAATCCGAGCAGTTCATCAACAGCGCTGTTCACCGAACCGTTGCGGCTAAAAAATGATTGGGTATCTTTTGGTGTTGCACCGAAAGCCGCTCTCCTTAAAAGGTGAGTAGCATTTTCGAGATTCCAGGTAACAGCCATGTTCCGGAGTCCTTATTTAAAATAGCTTTTACAGACATGCTCTATGCGCAGTCTACTTTATGTTTTAGTTCGGGCACAACTCCTATTACGCGATTAATGCAACAAAAAATGCACAAGTTCATTTCGAAAAAGCCGGTAGCGCTGGATCGCACTGACGATTCTTGCATCTCGGGATGCGGGTGCTGCAAAGAAGTTCCGATAAAAAGAATGAAAAATTTTGACACAAATTTAGCAGAGAAAACGACCAAAACGCGCACTTTTATTGAAATTGCCTTGCAAAAAGATTGAAGGATCATAGGATTCTGTTTCGAAAGCTTCTATTCTCGAATGTGCAGAGCCGTTTGAAACGAAATTCAGTGTCCTCGCGGTACCGTCGGCATTGCCAACGGATTGACTGTCAGGAAGAAGATTTGAAGGAGGATCGGAATGATGCGAGCCAAGTACGTCGGAACTCTCGCTGTGCTGTTCATCGTGGCTGCATTCGCCGGGCGCGTCTTCGCGGCTTCGGTCGAGACAGAACTGAACGAATTGAAAAACGAAGTGGCCAAACTGCGTGAGCAGGTCAACGCCAACCGTGCTGCGGCCAATGCATCGGTCGCCAGTTCAGTCGACACGTTGATGGACAGCAAGTACGGTCCCGACGCAGCAGTCACGACTCGCATCGGCAAGCTCGAAATCGGCGGATTGGTTCAAGTTTGGTACACGTACATTCAGAACGATTCGCGCGGCTTGTTCGACAGCCCCGGCGGGACCACGTTGGTCGACACCAACGCGGCCAGCGACAACGATAGTTTCCGCATCCGCCGCGCCGAACTGAGTTTCAAGATCGACATCCACGAAAACGTCAGCGCCTTCGTCAAGATCGACCCCGCCGCAGAAGCTGCAAGCTTCCCGCAGCTCGGTGTCGGTGCTCGCCGCTTGGCCAACGTTTCGCCGGAATTCAATGCCGCCAATGGGGGTGCCAATCCGCCTCCGGGTTCATCCATTCAAACCGTGCAAGCCGTTCAGCAGGGCACGGGCTTGATTCCGACATTGTTGCAAGACGCGATCATCAACTTCCACGGCGTTATTCCTCACCACGATTTCACGATCGGCCAAATGAAGACGTCGTTCAATGAAGAAAACTTTCAAGACAACGGTGCGCTGGATTTCGCTGAACGCTCCTACGTTGGCAACTTAAACACGCGCGATATGGGCAGCGTTATTCACGGCTCGTGGTGGTGCAACGGCGGCGGCGGCGTGTATCAGGGTGCTGGCGATGCCGGTCGATTGCAGTACTGGGTTGGGATGTTCAACTCACCAGGAAATCTACACGGCACAGCAGGTCCGGGTTTCAATCGCAGCGACGATAACAACAAAAAGGATTTTGTAGCCACCTTGATGTTCCGCCCAATTTGGGATGACTGCTGGGGCCACTTGGAATTGGGTGCTTCTGCTCGCGGTGGTACGCATGGCAAAGACGGAAACGGCGCGGCTGTTTCAAACCCGACGAACGGTTTGAATCGCCAGAAGACGTATTCCTCCGGCTACGACGGCTGGGCGAAGTATTTTGCTCCGGGCGTTTTGAAGGGTCTGTGGTTGAAGGGCGAAGCGCAGTGGTTGCACGATCGCAACGCTCCGCAATCGATCATTGACCCAGTCAACGCAGATTTCCAAAACGCAGGCGATCAGGCTCACCCTTACAGCACATTTGGCTATTGGGGCGCGATCGGATACAAGTTTGCAGATAGTCCGTTGTTCTGCAACTGCCAGAACTCGATCTGGAAGAACTTCGAACTCCTCGGCCGCTATGAAAGCGCGCCGAACGTGACAATCGCCGATCCGGGTTACACGCTTAACACCAACGTCTACCAGTCGAAGATCTACACCGGCGGCGTCAACTATTATATCAAGGGCGATCATGCGAAGATTCAGCTCAACTACAACGCGGTCAAGAATCCGAAAGGTCCGCTGGGCCAGCCTTTCCACGACACGCGCAACGACAGCTTGATCCTGAATTTCCAAGTGATGTGGTAAGGGTTGTAACGAAAATTTGACAATTCATAAAACCGGGCGCGGGTCGCCCGGTTTTTTTATGCCGCTCCACTCTCCTGTTGGGTAGAGAGGGCCGACGAGCAGCCGTATCGCTCGCGGGGTGAGGGGAGAGCGTGAGACTTGATCTGTGCGCGGGTCAATAAATGATTTCAAACGCACAACCGAGCCACACCATGCCGCCCGCCTATTCGCGACTCCACCAATTCGCTTTGAATGCATATCGGGCAGGCGTGATTTTGGTTCTCGCGTACCTCGTTCACACACACCACGTTCGTTTGCAGATTGATAACGATCTGCCCGTGACGCTCGCTGAAATTCAATCCATCCTTCCCAACGCAACGCGTCTCGAATTCGATACGGTCCGCATGGGCCTCTGCATCGTCGACGACAAGCGCAACCGAATCGGCTACGCCGTCCGCACCCAACCGGCATGCAAAGACATCATCGGCTACTCCGGGCCGACCGATGCGATGCTCGTCTTCGATGAAAAGTGGATCGTGCGCGGCGTAAAAGTCCGCCGAAGCCGCGACACCTACACGCACTTCTTCGACGTCTCGACAGACCGTTATTTCATCAACTGGTGGCGCGGAAAATCCTGGGACCAGATCGCCGACATGGATCTGAAAAAAGCCGGCGTCGAAGGCGTTTCAGGAGCCACGTTGACCAGCATGGCCGTCGCGCGCAGCTTCGTTTTCCGCTTAAAAAACGGCCCGACGCCACAGGTGACGGACGTTTCACCGGTATCGATTCATCCAGCCGATGTCGTGCTTTTTTCTGCGCTGGTTGCCTCGCTGCTGATTGCGTTCAGTGCCGCGCGCGGCAAGAAATTCCTGCGCGGCGTGTGGCAGATCATGCTGATCGTTGCGATCGGATTTTTGAACGGTCAGTTGCTCGCCGTTGGTTTGTTCAGCGGTTGGGCCGTGTCTGGCTTCGCGTTGCGCAGTGCACCGGGACTGGCATTGCTGTTTGCGGCAGCGATGTTGGTGCCGTGGATTTCGAAAAAGGCGCTGTATTGCCAATATTTCTGCCCGCACGGAGCCGCGCAGGAATGGGTCCACCGCCTCGCCCCCGCGCGGTGGCGGCTGAATGTCCCACCGGGACTCGCCGCTGGTTTGCTGTGGTTGCCTGGGCTTTTGCTGCTGGTCACGCTCCTGGTCACAATGCTTTCTCTGCCTTTCGAATTGGCGGACATCGAACCCTTCGATGCCTACATCGCCCACGCCTGGAGTTGGACCGTCGGCATTGCGCTGGCTGGATTGCTCGCGTCGATCTTTGTCCCGATGGCCTACTGCAAATTCGGCTGCCCGACCGGCGCGCTGTTGGAATTCATCCGCGCGCGCGGGCCGCAGGACCGCTTCAGTAAACGCGACGCGTTCGCGCTGATCCTAATTGTAGCAACGCTCTGGATGTCGATCGATTACGACCGCATCAAAGCTTGGATCGTCGGGTAATCTTTTTATCCGCGCGGATGAAATTGGCGATGCACGCTCAGCAACCGTTTTGCATCCACATGCGTGTACAATTCCGTCGTGGTGACATCCGCATGGCCCAACATCTCCTGCACCGCGCGGAGATTCGCGCCACCCTCCAGTAAATGCGTAGCGAAACTGTGGCGCAATGTGTGAGGACTGCACTTCCCAACCAGTCCCGCCGCGCGACCGTGCTTCTTGACCAGCGCCCATACGTCTTCGCGCGCCATCGGCCGGCCGCCTTTGCTTAGGAAAAGCTTCCCGCCATCTTTCGTACCGCTCCACGTCGGACGGACGTGAACGAGATACGTGCGAACGGCATCGAGCGCTGCACGACCCACCGGAATAATGCGCGTCTTCTCGCCCTTGCCGGTGACGCGAACGGTCGCTTCATCGAAACTCAATCCATCCACGCGCAGATTGCACAGTTCGCTGACGCGCATGCCCGTTGCGTACAGCAGTTCGATGATCGCTGTATCGCGCAACGGAATGCGCCGCCGATGCGATCGATCCATCGCCTCGCGCGGAGACTGTGTCAGCTTGTTGGCGTTTTCAGGCGACAGCACATGCGGGAGTCGCTGCCATTGCTTGGGGCGTTCCGTGTAAACGCTGGGATCGTGCTTCAGCGTTCCTTCCGCAACAAGAAATTTCAGAAACGATTTCGCCGCCGCCAGACTGCGCGCCGCCGATGAACTTTTGTACGTCTGTTTCTGAGCGAGAAATCCAGTGAACGCGCAGACTGTATCCGGCGTGACCTCCAACGCCGACTTCTCCCCGCACGCTTCGCAATGCGTCGCGAAAAGCTTCAAATCGCGTGCATACGACTCCAGCGTGTTCGGCGAGTACCCACGCTCCACGACGATATAGTCAAGAAAAGATTTCACGTCCGCATCGAAACTCATACGCTACTATCTATCGTCAAGAATCGCGCCGGCTCGTACTTTTCTTCCGCGAACCGGGTAGAACAATCTCGGGAGGACAACCGATGAATTCGCCATTCCAGGAATGGGTCCTTTCGCCGCACTCGCCCGCACCGCGATTAAAAAATTCGTAACAATGTTCACCCGCCTATTTCTGATAATGCCGCGTGATCAAAGCGTTTTGGATCCAGAGCAATTTCCCAAAAGCCCGCGGTGCCTTTGCTTGGTTCCAAAAACAACAATCGCAGATCATTTGCCATATCAGTAAAAGGAGTAAGATATAACGCTCCCATTCGTAAAGCCGCGCAAGTTGTTCGCGTATCATGTTGAACAGTGCAAGAATAGTCCGAGGAATTGCAAGTGCGCGAGGCGTAAGTACCACAACACACACACACCGTTGTAGGTTCGTATGAGTCGTATCGGTCGTATAGTGCCGGACGGAGTACCTCGGTTTCAATTTCACGAGCAAAGAAGGAATCACTACCGTGAGCACGATTCTGGTCATAGAAGACGAAGACGTTTTGCGCGAAGAACTCGCCGACGTGTTGACGGAGAACGGTTACCGCGTCCTCACCGCGGCCGATGGCGAAGCCGCGTTGGAGCAACTCAAAGCCAATGCCGTGCAACTCGTCCTCTCCGATATGCGCCTGCCCAAGATCGACGGGCTGGAAGTCCTGCGCCGTTCGCGCGAAGTCGACGCCAGCGTCCCGTTCATCATGATGACAGCCTTCGGCACCGTCCAAAGCGCCATCGAAGCCATGCGCTCGGGGGCGGTCGATTACCTCATCAAACCCATGGCGTTCGACGAACTCCTGTCAAAAGTTAAACGGATTCTTGATACCGCCGAATTGACCGTTGCCAACAAAATGCTTCGCCGCGACCTCGACCGCAAGCTTGGCTCCCTCGAAATGGTCGGCACAAGCCCTGCGCTCGACAGCATCCGCGCACTCATCCAAAAGGTCGCGCCCACTCGTTCCTCCGTCCTGATCACCGGCGAATCAGGTACCGGCAAAGAACTGATCGCCCGGGCGATTCACGCCCTCGGCGCCGCCAAACACGAAC
>JANXLS010000287.1 GCA_025355035.1 Planctomycetota bacterium
GCCAACACGGGCGAGTTCATCGATCCTCAGAACACCATTCAGGACGCGTTCATCCAGCGCGATGAAGTCCAGCCGGACGGCACCCTCGTGACGACGGTCATCGAGAACCACGTTCCGTACAAAATCACCGAGAACAACGGGGTCCATTGGGGTTTCACCGTCTCTGTTCAGTCCAACGCAGTCACCGTTTCGATCCGGCGATCGGGCGATACGAACACCACTCTCGGCACGACCGCGCAGACGACAGGCTCGACGCAAGGCACGATTGCCACATCGATTTTCAGCGGGACGTACTATTTGCGAAATTCGCAGGTAGCCGTCCCGACCACGAATTGACGTCAACGCAGCGAAAGGCGGACTCCTCATGTGTGCTCCATCGCGCAACGGGCGCGGCACTGTCCTGATCATCGGCCTCGTACTGGCCGCGCTCCTTGCCGTTCTTTCGATGACGTTTGCCAGCCGAATCGGAGCGAATCAAACGCGCGTCGAAGCCGACATCGCCGCATCGCGCGCGCTCGAACTCGCGCAGACGGCCAGCACCCTCAAAATTGCGACCCTCTGGTCGCAGTTCAAATCCAAACCGACGAACCTGCGTGTACCGTGGCTCGGCGGCGAAGATGCCAACGGTAACGGTGTCCTCGATAACGGCGAAGACGCTAATGCCAACGGACAACTCGACGGTCCCAACGCGCCGAGTTTTTCCGACGCCGGTTGGGTCGCGATGGGTTCCAACGGCGATACTTGCACGCGCGTATCGGTCGCGGCGCTCGGATCGGATTCCAGCTGGACGGACATCCGCTTCACAACTTGGTCGCGCGTCCCGGACGACCTGCGTGGCAGCTACGCGTACCGAAAAATCCAACGCACAATCCGCTACGCTCTCGGCGCCGCCAATGTCTTCGAATACGCTTATTTCGCCAACAATTATGGCTGGATGTACGGAACGAATCTGAACGTCTTCGGCCCGATGGGCGCAAACGCAAACCTCGGTTTTGCCGGCACGCCGTTCGTCGATGGAACGCTCTATGCCGCTTCCAATCCGACTCTGGGTGCGGCGGGCATTGTCACCGGTACAGCCGGCTTCGACAACTTCGCTCAGTATCAAGTCAAGGGCACCGGAGATCCCCTTCTCCGCCCCACCAATCCCGCCGGACCCAACACTCCCTACTTAGGCGGCTATGACGGCACTCAGCCGCACAAAACGCAGCAAGCGCAGGAAACGATGCCGTTCCTCGGCGATTTGACCATGTACATGAACCTCGCCAGCGGCTACGTTCGCCCAGCGCGCAACGACCTCGGCGAAACCGGCGGAACATCCGGCAGCGTCGTCAAGCAACTCTCCGCACCGGGACTCGATCCGACCAATCCCGCCAATTACACCATACTCATCGACAAAACCTATGGCTACAACAGCGAGCCGGGTTTCACGTCCAATGTCTCCGGATCGGGCTTGGTGACGCAAACGAACATCACCAAGCCGCTCGACATCACCGCCAACAGCGGCTGGAAAAATGGCAACGTCGCGCTGATTGGCACCCCGCAACAGCCGCTCGTCATCCTCGGACCGGTCGTCATATCGAACGACTTGGTCATCAAAGGAACGATCACCGGCCAAGGCACTTTTTACGTTGGACGCAACACGCATGTCGTCGGCGACATGACGTACAAAGCTCCGCCCGCGTGGATTCAGAACGACCCGAATTTCGCGACAACAGCCATGACGAACAAAACAAAAGACGCCGTCGGTTTCGCCGTGAAAGGCAACGTCGTGATGGGCAATTATACCGACGCCGACACCAACGCCGATGGTTGGAGTTCCGCCACCAGCTACATCAAACCACCGTTCACACAAACCTATCCCGTGGACAAAACCGACAACCCGATCGGCTACGGCGACGGTTCCAGCACCGCAACCTTCAGCGGCAATTACACGGCGATCGACGGCGGCAAATTCTACAATGACGACAATACCGCTCCAGTCGTCGCCAACCGCCTTTACTACCAATCTTCCTTCTCCAAAGCCTATATCAAATCCATCGCGCTCGCGAAACCGACGAACGTTCACGGCATCTTTTACACCAATCACTACTTCGGCGGACGCGTCCAAAATTTCAAGCTCTTCGGTGCGATGGTCGCGCGCGATGAAGCCATCGTCGCCACCGGTTCAGCCTCGTTCATTTGGGACGCACGCAGTTCACGATCCGCGTTGAATACATACATAAATCTCTACCTCCCACGCGCAGCCGTATACGCAACCGTCATGTGGAAAGAATGCCCCGCCGACGACGCCACCACGGATTCGCCCGACTGGTAGTTGAGCTTGGAGCAAACCCTTCGTCATGAGAAAATCCGTCTGCCCATTCCTCGCCGCCATCCTCTGCCTCGCAGCGCTCCGCCCTTGCGCAGCAGCCACCACTGAACCGGACGATCCGGAAGAAGCGCGGATTCAATTCGACAAAGCTCTGCAACTTCGTCAATCCTTGAAAAACGACATGGTCGAAGCCCAGAACGATTTCATGCAGAAGAAAGCTGAACAGGAACAAGCGCTGATGGCCATGCGCAACATCGACCCCGTTCCGGTCGTCCCCGAAGATCAGCGTAGTTCAACATCCCTTTTCGATCCCCAGCGCGCCGCCGCGCTGATCTACGTCGGCGGTATCGTGGCCCTCGTCCTGATCGCCATTGCCTTTCTCCTGATCGTCACCCGCCGTGCCAACGCCGCTCGTATACCGGCTCCGATTCCGCTCGAATTGTTTCCGCCAGCACCCCCGTTATCGAAACTATCCCGCCCCAAAGCCATCGAAGTCCGCCCTGAAGATCGAGACGAATTCCTGCAAAAAATCGACAGCGCGATCGAAAATTTTAAGAAGTCGACAGAGTAGGGGTTCGCCACCTCGCTCCCTCGCTCCCCCCGAATGGAGTGCCGCTGCAACGATCTCCCCTAAAAAAAAAGTCCCGAATGAACGGCACATCCACCGCGTATCGCGAGTGTGTGCCGCCCATTCAGGACCCATTCACTTTATTGACCTGCGCCGTGCCAAGCGAGCAGCCGCCGTTGCCCTCTCCTGTTGGGAAGAGGGTCGACGAAGGTACCCCTGCGCGGGGTGAAGGGATGGTCTCCCGTTAGCGCGCGGTTCAATCACTCCAAACTTTACACCGAATACGTGTCCTCAAAAATGCACGCCGCTTTGACGACGTTAACTTTCTTGTTCGCTGCCAAATGGCGCAACGTCTTGAAGACCGTTTCAACCGCATTCTTCGGTTCCGGCACCAGCTTCTCGTGCGGGGCGATGTGGGCCGCGATCTCTTCCGGGCCGAACGCCTTGCCCTTGTTCGCCTTCAGGAACTTCACCGTTTCCCGCTGAACGTGCAGTACCGCTTCGGCCGCTTTCTTTCCCGCTTCCACACCCGGCTGATGGTACGCGTTCGTGTTGACCAGCGTTCCGTAGAATCCCACCGCGCGTTCATACAGCGCGATCAGTTTCCCGACCGTCTGCGGGTTGGCTTCGTGAACCGTGATCGTGATGTTTTCGCGATCGCTCTCGTGCAGCGCCTTGCGCGTACCCTGATGGAAGCCGTTCAAGAAATCCCCGCTCGTCGCGCCGGGTTCCACTTCCATTGACACACCATTTCGGTCGTGCAACACTTCGATGAACGTCACGAAGAAATTGTTGACGCCATCGCGCAACTGCTGTACGTACGCGTGTTGATCCGTCGAGCCTTTGTTCCCGTAAACCGCGATGCCCTGATGCACGACCTTGCCGCTCAGATCCTTCTCTTTGCCCAGCGATTCCATCACCAGCTGTTGCAAGTATTTGCTGAACAATTCCAGTCGATCCTTGTACGGAAGGATGACCATGTCCTTCAGCCCCTTGCCTTTCCCAGCGTGGTACCACATCAGCGACAGCAGAGCCGCGGGATTCTTCTTCGTGTCGTGCACGCTCGTCACGGCATCCATCGCCTTAGCACCGTCAAGCATGCCTTGAATGTCCAACCCCTGCAACGCCGCCGGCAGCAGTCCGACCGCCGACAATTCCGACGTGCGTCCGCCGACCCAATCCCACATCGGGAAGCGCGTGAGGAAATTGTTCGCGATCGCGTAACTATCCAGCTTGCTGCCAACTTGCGTGACCGCGACGGCATGCTTACCGAAGTTCAGCCCCTTCGCCGTGTAAGCAGCCTGGGCTTCAACCATGCCGTTGCGGGTTTCAGCTGTGCCACCGGATTTCGAAATCACGATCGCGATCGTTTCGCCCAACTGCGCGCCGATTTTTTCGAGGACAATGTCCATGCCTTCCGGATCGGTGTTGTCAAAAAAGTAGGGCGTCAGTTTGTCCTTCGTCGGCGAACCCAATGCCTTGGCAACGAACTGCGGTCCGAGCGCCGAACCACCAATGCCGATGACGAGCACGTTCTTGAACGCCGCTGCCTTCTCCGGCTTGATCGCGCCGCTGTGAACGTCCGCCGCAAATTTCTTGATGTTCGCGAGACACGAGTCGATCTCGCCCTTCAATTCCGCGCTGGGAGCCTTCGACGCATCGCGCAGCCAGTAATGCCCGACCATGCGCCCTTCGTCCGGATTGGCAATCGAACCGGCAACTAGCGCATCCATGGAAGTGTAAGCCGCCTGAATCTTCGGCTCCATCTCAGCGAAATACGTGTCGGAAAAATTCATGCGGCTGATGTCCAGAGCGACGCCAACCGATTCGCAGTTGAGGTAATACTGCTTAAAACGCGCCCACAAAGCCAAATCGCCCATGTGTCGAATGCCTCCAAAAGAAGTGGGATGCAGAAAAATCAGATGATCTAAACCTACCGGAGAACTCTCTGCGAATCAACACAAGAACCGTGACGGCCACGGAGGACTGGGTCAATTTTCGCGAGCTGTTTTTTGTTCAACTCTGAAGGAGTTCTGCCGCGGTCGCGCGGTCATTTCTCGAACAGTCAAAACAATTTGGTCGTGTGATTGCGAGATCGCGGCAGAACTCCTTCGGAGTATAAAATACTTCTAATTTAACTCCATGCGCGCCTGCTCAACTAATGCTAGATAATCCGCACGAAATTCTGGAGCGATAAGCTCTGTCATCGAGTCGCCTTCGTTCATGTGTCGTTTCAGAAGTTCAACAATATCCGCTTTATCCTTCATTCGAGGCGTTTGAAGTTTCAGCAGTATGAGAGCTGGCAAGGTGGCAAACCATCCACTTTTGCCGAGTTGATTCGGGTGCGGCAGCGGAATGCGCGCATTTTTCATCAACGTGCCTTCTTGAAGTAAATCCAACTTGGCACCCGTCTGCCGATTCAACAACGAAATGTCATTTTGTACAACAAAGTCACTCTCTCGAAGTTGGGTCAGAATTTCGTCAAAATGCGCACGATCAACGACGATGTCGAGATCGTCAGTGTAACGTTCATACCCATATTGCTGAACCGCCAAGCCGCAAATAATGACGCCGTATGCTCCATCAATCGAGCGAAGAATGGATCGAATTTGAATGACGGCATCTCGCAACGCTTGAGGATCCGTATCCATTTTCACCCCTCCAAATGTTTCTGCGACAACGTGCTGGAAGCCGATCAGCCGGGTGGCGATTTTATAGACGGAGTCCTCGGGAGCGAGTTGAACTGTTTGAACCATGGGTTCAGCGTACCACGACAGCGACTATTTTGAATTTAAATCTGCGTCTTCCGCCCATACGCCAATTCCGCCCCCGCCGTAATGTAGTGATCCACTCCCGTCGTGAACGTCGCGTCCACCGCGAGAAAAAAGGCGAGCTTCGCGACTTCTTCCGTCGTGCCCATGCGCCCCAACAACTGCGCCGCGTCGCCGTCCTCACGGCACTTTTTCGGGTCCGGCGACTGATCGATTCCCTGCTGCCACAGCGGCGTGAAAATGTTCCCCGGCGAAATCGCATTCACCCGCACGCCATGCGCCGCTTCATCAATCGCCAACGCTTTCGTGAACGCCGTCACCGCCCCCTTCGTCGCCACATACGTCGTCGCCTGCAACTGCCCGATCACCGCCGTCAGGCTCGATATATTAATGATCGACCCGCGCACCTTCCGGATATGCGGCAACGCGTATTTACACGCCGCAAAAACACCGATCACATTCAAATCATTCAGCGCCCGGAACTCCTCAATCGAAAACCCATCGATCGTCCGATGCGGCGGATGCCACCCCGCGTTGTTGATCACACAATCGATCCGCCCAAACGCCTCCACGCTCCGCGCCATCAACCGCTCAACCTGCTCCGGCTTCGTCATGTCGCACGGAACATACAGCGCCGATTTCGCGCGCCCCGCATTCAACTCGGCCTCAAGCGCCAACCCATCGCTCGCCCCCGGAGCGCAAAACACCACACTCGCCCCTTCGCTCGCAAACTTCCGAACACACCCCTCCCCAATCCCCGAAGTCCCGCCCGTCACAATGCAAACAAAAGCAGTCGTAAATCGCATGACATTTCTCCGAAATGCGGCTTTCCAGCCGCTCTATTAACCTGCGCATTGTCAAAGAGACAGCGAGCTTTCGCGAGCCGCCGCTGTTCCCCTCTCCTGTTGGACGTATGTACTCATGCGCGGGGTGAGGGGAGTGCGCGAGACTTTAGCTGTGCGCGGGTCAATAATTTAATTCGCGCCAATTCGCGTTATTCGATGTTAAACCCGTTACTGCAGCGCTACCGCACAATCCGCAACCCGCCACCCTTCATCAGCGTCTCCACTTCCCCACGCGTAATGATGGCAAAATCCCCCGCCAGCGAATGCTTCAACGCGCTCGCCGCCACCGCGAACCGGATCGCGTGATCGTAGTCCCCCGGTTTGATCAGCAGCGCGCTCAACAATCCACCCGCAAAGCTGTCGCCGCCGCCCACGCGATCGACAATTTCAAGCTGATACTTCGGCGCTTCAAAGAACCTCTTCGTCGCCGCATCGTAATACAATCCCCACCAATCGTTGAACCAAACCGATTTGTTCTGCCGCAGCGTAATCGCCACGCTTTTGAATCCAAATTTCTCAACAAGTTGCTTCGACACATCGCGATAACTGTCCGCTTCAACGTTCTCGAATTTATCGTCGCCCGCCGTATGCCCCTCGATGCCGAACACAACCTTCGTGTCCTCTTCCGTCGTGATCAGCAGATCAACGTACTGCATAAACGGCTCCTGAATCGCCCGCGCTTCCGCCGGCGACCACAGCTTCGAGCGGTAATTCAAATCGTAGCTGACTTCCACGCCCGCCGTCTTCGCCGCCTTCAATGCTTCCAGCGTCGTCTCCGCCGCACTCGCCGACAGCGCCGGCGTGATCCCCGAAATATGAAACCGCTTGACGCCCGCGAAGACTTCCTTCCAATTCACATCGCCCGGCTTGATCATGCTGATCGCACTGCCCGCCCGATCATACAGCACCGCCGCCGCACGAGGGCTCGCGCCTTGCTCAAGAAAATACAACCCGCAGCGCCCCTCTTTCGTCATCGCGACATACTGATCATCCACCCCCTGCTCACGCGCCTTCCCCACCAACAACCGCCCCAGCGGATTATCCGGCAACCGACTCACCCAAGCCGATGAAAATCCCAGCCGCGAGCAACACACCGCCACATTCAATTCGCCGCCACCCACGGTGATATTGAACGCCTGAGCCTGCTCCGTGCGCAAATCGTTTTGAGGCACAAAGCGCAACATCGCTTCACCAAAAGTAACCACGTCGTGAGCCATCGTTCGTTCCTTACAAATGAGTTTTTTAAAGCTTAAAAAGTCACTAACTATGCACGGACTGGATGCCAATTTGAAGTAAAAAATGTCTTTCAATTCGCAAGTGCCGCTCCCCTCTCCCCTTGAGGGAGAGGGCCGACGAGCGCTGCCCTTCGCGCTCGCGGGGTGAGGGGTAAACGCGAGTCAATCCCGAGCGTCAAGAACAAAGGAACACATTCCATGAACCCATAAAAAATGCGAGCCGTGAGCTCGCATTGAATTGAACCTATGAAGAGAACGCGCAGGGTCTTCCTGCTGAACTGTTATGCAGTTGCGGCAGGCGCGGCCGGAGCCGCCGGCTTGACACCGGTCTTGTGCGGCTGCAAGCGATACGCTTCGCTCAGCAACTTGCGCTGCGCGCGCTTCACGCGCTTCTTTGCACTGCGCACCTTCGGGTCCTGGTGATTGGCCTTGCCATCTTTCGTGGCGGCAGCAACGCGCTTGGACAATTTGGCCTTGCGGTCGTCGATCGTCTTCTTGATCGCGATGACTGTCTTGGCTTCCGCAGGGGGCTTCGGGTGCGGCTTTGTAACTTTTGACTTCGCCATGTGACTTTAAAAACCTTTCAAAAAACAACACGTATGAAAATCAGAGGCTTCTAGACTACTGGCTGCGTTCAAAAATTCAACATGAAGATTGATTAAATTAAAAAGAAAATTTCAAATCACCTTCTTTTTATTCACAAATCCGATGCGACTCCAGCAGCATCTCCACATTGCTCTCCCCCCTAAAGGTGTTCAGCTTCGGACGAAACGCGATATCCAGATTCCGCCGCTGCGTGCAATCGCACAGCGCGTTGTAATGCTCCGCGTAATTGAACGCCACCACGCGCCGCGAATTCGCCCCCTGCCGCGCAAAAAATTGAACGTGCTTCTCGTCCTTCCCCATCAATCGCGGCGGTGCCGGAAGTTCCGCGCTGCACACCGCCAGCATCGGACGCGGGTTGCCCATCCCGCACGGCTCGAACAGTTCCAACTCCTCAACCAACTTCGGCGTCAAATGCCCCAGCTCGATCCGCGAATCGATCGTCATCCGCGGAATCAAATCCTCCTCGCCCACCATCCCGAAAACAGCCGCCTCGAATTGGATGCGAAACGCGTCGATATGTTCCGCGCGAATCGTCAACCCCGCCGCTGCCGCATGTCCGCCAAACGTCACGAGCAACTCCGACGATTGATGCATCGCGTCATGCAGATTCAAATTCCGAATCGACCGCCCCGACCCGCTCGCGACGCCGCTCTCCTTATTAATGGCAAGCAATAATGCCGGACGATAAAACTCTTCGACAATCCGCGACGCCGCAATCCCAATCACGCCTTGATGCCAACCCTCCGACGCCAGCACAAAGCCCCGGCAATGCGGCCGGGCAGCCAACGTCGCCTGCGCCTGAGCGCGCGCTTCTGCGATGATGTTCTCCTCAATCTTCTGCCGCTCCGAATTGAACGCTTCCAACTTCTGCGCCAACTCCGCCGCACGCGTTGTCGAAGACGTCAGCAACAATTCCAGCGCATCGTTCGCGCTCCCGCATCGCCCCGCGGCGTTGATGCGCGGAGCCACCCGAAAGCCCACATCGCCTGGCGAAATCGCCCCTTTGTCTTTCGCAAATTTATCGTTCGGGTCCGGCAGCAATCGCGCCATCTCCAACAGCGCCCGCAACCCCGGCTGCTTTGTCGATAGCAACAACTTTAAACCGTGATGTACGAGCACGCGATTCTCATCCACCAGCGGCACGACATCCGCGACGGTTCCTATCGCCGCCAGCGCCATCGCCTCAATTAAAAATGCGCGAAACTCCGGCGACACTTTTTTGCTCTGCGAAAAATGAACCGACAGCGCCCACACCAATTTGAACGTTAACCCCGCCCCGCACAATTCTGAAAACGGATACGTATTGCCCGCGTCCGTGCGCTTCGGATTAATCACCGCCACCGCGCGCGGCAACACTTCGCCCGGCAAATGATGATCGACCACAATGCAATCAATCCCTTCCGCGTTCATCGCATCGATTGGATCGACCGCCGAAATCCCGTTATCGAGCGTGATCACCAGTGCCGGTTTTTTCGCGAGAATATCCTTCACCGCCTGATCCGCGAGTCCGTAGCCGTTCTTGCGCTCAGGCACCATCGCCTCAAACGTCACTGGCGTCTGCGGTTTCGTCCCCAGAAATTCGAAGTAGCGAGCCAGCAACGCCGTCGATGTCACACCGTCCGCGTCATAGTCGCCAAAGATCACAATCCGTTGTTTTTTCGCAATGGCTTCCGCGATGCGCGCAACAGCTTTTTCGATGTCCGGAAGTTTCGCCGGATCGTGCAGCAGATCCATGCGCCGGGACAAAAACGCTTCCGCCCCTTCAGGCGTTTTGAATCCCCGATGCAACAAAATACGCGCTGAAATTTCAGAGATTTTTAAGCCCGAGCACAACGCGCCAATCGACGCATCATCCGTCGTTCGCGAAGCAAATTCCCATTGGCGCGGAGCAGAAGAATGTCGTGCCATCAGTACGCGATCTCCAATTAAAGTTTACCCCTCTCCTGTTGGGAGGCGGCCGACGAGGGCTGCCGGTCGCGCTCGCGGGGTGAAGGGAAAGCGTGAGATTTTAGCAATGCTCTGAATTAGTACAACGCTCGCTTCGCGCAGAAACCCGCGCACGTTCAATGCTACAGAATCTTCTTCGGTTTCTTCTTCTTGAAACTTTTCTCGATCTCCTCAGCACATCCCGTCAAATTAAAAATCGCGCCTTCGAACGCGTCGAACGTCAGCCCGCCGATAAAAATCGCCATCGACAATTCGTACCGTTTCTCCACCGAACACACCGCGACGCAATGGTCCCAACATATCTGCAGCGTCGTCTGAAAAATCTCGACGGCCTCGTCAAACCGCGCCTCCGGCATCTCGCCCGTCCGCGTCGTGATGCAAACCAAATCGTTATGCTCATCGACCCACGCCAGCGCGTCGAACGGCCGACCGCCGACGCTGAACAACACCCGCGAATCTTCCGCGACCTGGATGCTCACCGCCGGCTGCTCCAGCGCGCGGCAGTAGTCGGTGATTTTTTCGAGAAAGTATTTTCGTTCCAGTTCGTAGTCCATTTTTACAAGGATAAACGCTGCACCCCGGGACTGCAAGCGAGCCATTCCCGTTCCTCTCCTGTTGGAGAGAATGAAAAGCACGGCACGATTACGGTTTTGCGCGATCCATCCAACCGCACCATTATTTCGCTTTCATTCATAAACCTTCGAATTTTCAGTACACTCTGACGCCGCATTGACTACACTGTTACGCTCTAATTAGTTTCTAGGCCGGGTGTGGAAGAGGTAGATACATGGACGTCAATAAACGAATAGCGGAAACGCTGAAGCTGGATCTCAACAAAGTCGAAGGCGCCGTGGCGCTGCTTAAAGAGGGCGCATCGATCGCCTTCCTTGCGCATTACCGCCGTGGTAAAACCGGAGGGCTTGACGAGGCGACCTTGTCGCGCGTCAAAGAAAAGCTCGACGATTTCACCGACGATGAAGTGCGACGCGAAACCGCGTTGAAGTCGATTCGCGACGGCGGCAAGCTCTCGCCCGAACTCGACGAGAAAATCCAGAAGGCCACCTCGCGTGATGAACTCGAAGACCTCTACATGGCCTTCCGCTCTCGTCGCCGTACGCGTTCCAACGCCGCCAAGCACAAAGGCCTCGAACCGCTCGCAGACATCATCGTCAAGCAGGAGACCGGCACCGCGACGCCGGACGAAATCGTCAAGCCGTTCGTCAGTGAAGAGAAGGGCGTCAAAGACATCCAGGAAGCACTCGCCGGCGCGCGCGACATTCTCGCTGAGAACATAGCCGAAGAACCCGCCTGCCGCAAAATCGCCCGCGACCTACTTATTAATGAGGGCAAGATCACGACGAAAGCGCGCGAAGGCGCTGACCTGACGAAGGGCAAGTACGCCGCGTTCGCGACCTTCTCCGAACCGATCGCCAAAGTCCCCGGCCACCGCTTGCTCGCCGCCATGCGTGGCGCGTCCGAAAAGCAGCTCTATCTTTCGCTCGATGCACCAAAGGAAAAAGTGCTCGCCGATCTGAAGGCCATAGTCATCACCAACGCCGAAGCGCCGCTGAAAGCCGAACTCGCGCTCGCCGTCGAAGAAAGCTACGAACGCCTGCTCGGCCCGGCGCTCGACAACGATCTACGCCTGGAATTGAAACGTAACGCCGAAAACGAAGCGATCGACGTCTTCGCCAAAAACCTTCGCGCGATTTTGTTGCAGGCACCGTTCGGCGGGAAAGCAGTTCTCGCCATCGGCCCGGCCACAAAAGCACCGTGGAAAATCGCGGTGGTCGGACCCTGCGGGAAAACGCTCGTCCACACCACCCTTCATCCCAACAAGGACGACGACGAAAAGAAGAAAGCCACTGACGAAATTGTCAAGCTCGTCAAAGAACACAATGTCGCCGCATTAGCGATCGTCAACGGCAACGGCGCGAAGGAAGCCGACACGCTCGTCCGCGACGCCTTCAAGGCCGCTGAAATCTGCGGCCTTCCGCGCGTCCCGATCCACGAAGGCGCCTCTGCCGCTTATGCTGCAACCGCCCACGCCCGCGAAGAATTGCCCGACGCCGACAACGCCATGCGCACGACCGTTTCGATCGGCCGCCGCTTGCAAAACCCGCTCGCTGAAATCCTCAAGCTGGATCTCAAGACGATCCCGCTCGGCCAATTTCAGCACGATGTCGATCAGGCAGCGCTGCAACGCAAGCTCGAAGAGACCGCCCGCTCCGTCGTCGCACAAGTCGGTGCCAACGTCAATTCCTCCAGCGAAGCCGTCCTCCGCTACGTCCCGGGATTGAACGCTGAATTGGCGAAGGCCATCGTCGCCAAGCGCAAAGAAGCGCCGTTCAAAACGCGCGAAGAATTGAAGTCCGTCGCCGGGATCGATGCCAAAATCTTCGAACACGCCGCCGGTTTCCTCCGGGTCTCCGAATCTGAAAACGTGCTCGACACGACTGCGATTCATCC
>JANXLS010000336.1 GCA_025355035.1 Planctomycetota bacterium
ACGCCGAATTGAAAAATCAACGCCATCAACAACAGTGCCGCGACGATCAGAAAGAAACTGAGCCCCAAAAACAGTCCACCAAAATCCATCGATTGCGCAACACCCTTCAGTGCCAATTCGCGGACTGGCACCCACGGCATCCCCAATTTCTCCGGCCGGGCGATGCGCAAAATAGTTCGTTCAATGTCCTCTTTTCGATCAAGCGGGAATCGCAACGCAGTGTACGTTCCGAACCGATTTTGCCACATTGAAGTTGCCCGTTTCAGCGAAATAAATGCCTTCGGTATGCCGCGATATTTTTTCCAATAATCCTCATCCTTCGACCGAATCTTTTTCATGTCGATGTCAACGCCGGCCTTCCAATCGTGCGTTGAATCGACATCGGCAATGCCGGGAAAATCCGGCATCAAGTGTTTGTCTGCGCGCAGACCCTCAATCGGCACAAAGCCTTTGACTTTGAACGCGGCTTTCTTCGTCTCCATCTTCCGGAGCAGCCCGACGACATAGTATTCCAGCTCGACGCTGTCGCCGATCTTCGCGCCGAGATCGTCGGCAGTCCATTGATTCAAAATAATTTCGTCGTCTTTCAAATCCGCGTCGACAAGCGGCGTCGTCGCGCCCGTCACCATGGAATACGGTGTTTCTTTTCCGTTTGCCCGGATCGCGTTCACGAAATACGTCGCGATGCCGCCGACGCCGTTTTCTTTAAGCAAGTGGTCGGTCAATGGATCGTCTAAAAAAACACGCGGCGTTGAAAGTTCAGCGAACGTGTGTTCCGGATCGACGCGCAATTTGAGTTGCGCATCATCGAGTGACCACGCCGATTCGATTCCTGTCGGAATCGAGACCTGATGTTCGGTGTCATGCGGAGTCTTCGGCGCGGCCATCAACAAAACGTTCGCGCGCCCTTTCATTTCGACGATCTCCTGACTATCTGAAATCGGCACGAAAATATTCGCAGGGACCGTTTGGTTGCCCTGAATCGAGAAGCGACCCAGACCGCGCGCTGGAATGATCGCTTTCACGGTTGCGCGCAAAAATGCGGCTTGGTCGTCGCGTCCACCAAGCGGCGCGTCATGCGAAAGCAGCCCGGGTTTGAAGATGCGCATCTTGACCGTGTCGCCCACTTTGACTTGCAACAGTTCAGCGAGCTTCGCGTTGATCACCGCCTCGCCACTTTTCAACTGCCCTTGCTCACTCAAAATTTTGTCGAAACGCGACGTGTCCCAACTCCAAAACGCTTCCGTGACGCCGCAGATCTGTACATCGTTCGCGCGCAGTTTGTTGACATCGCTCGAAAAGACACAAGGCAACAGCAGCATTGGAATCGCGGTTTCGTTTCCGTTCGTCGCGGTGGAAATTCGGTCGCCGAGGTCGTCCTTGAAAAATCGATCTTGTCCCAGCAAAACTGAATCGATTTTCCCAAGCCGTTCAACTGCCATCGTGTGCAGCGTTTCACGCACCGAGTCGCCGACGATCAGCGCGCCAATCAGCACCGCGCATCCGATCGCCGCTGCAAGTACTGCTCCGAGATTCGCGCGCCAATGAAATCTCGCGCTTTTTAAAATGAGTGCGAGGCGCGTCATGAAGCGGTCCCTGCCGATGTGCGTTCGATAGCTACGAGCGCCCCGTCGCGCAACTCCAGCGTCGCATCCATGCGCAGGGCGAGTTCCGGTGAGTGTGTCACTGCGATCAGCGCGGTGTTTTCTTCACGAACGATTTCTGCGAGCAGGGCGCCAATAGCGTCAGCAGAAACGCGATCCAGGCTTCCGGTCGGTTCGTCGGCCAACAGCAATCGCGGACCATTGATAAGCGCTCGCACAACCGCCGCGCGCTGGCATTCGCCGCCGGAAAGCATCGCCGGGCGAGCGTTGATCCGATGCGTCAGGCCGACGCGTTCGATCAAGTGTTTCGCCCGATCGAGCGCCTCACGCGAGTTTGATTTCGCAACAATTGTTGGGAGCAGGACATTTTCTAAAACACTGCATTGCGGCAAGAGGTGGTGCGATTGAAAAATGAATCCAATGGATTTGTTTCGAAATGCGGCGAGGTCCTTTTCGGTCAACGAAAATGGATTCGTGCCGAAGAGATCGACCGTTCCGGAATCGGCGGTGTCAAGTGTCCCGACAATATTCAGCAGCGTACTTTTGCCCGAACCCGACGGGCCCATGATGGCCAGCGACTTCCCGGCATCGACGCGAAGGTTCGCATTTTTCAAGACGTCGCGCGCGTTCGCGGCGGAGCCGTACCGTTTACAAATCTGAGTTGCGACGACAGAATCCATGACGTGCTTCCCATGTGATGATTCGAAAATGCGCGATGAACGCGCGTGAACCGATGAATGACTGTATCCGAAAAAAGCAGCGACGCGAGAGCAGGCGCGCTACGGAAAGAGCGCCAAAACGCTCAGCCATCCGACGAGCGTCAGCGGACACAACAGAGTCGTGATCGCGACGAGCTCGCCTGCGAGTTCTTCGTCGCCGCCGTATTGTGACGCCATTGCGTGACCCCCCGCCGCGTCCGGACACGCCAGCAAAATTACGCCCACAGCCAACGGTGCCCCGTGGACGCCCATGGCATAAAACAACCCCAGCCCCATCGCAGGCATGAGAATTAACTTGATGAACGCGACAGGCAGCGTTTCGTTCAATCCAGCAAATGCGCTGCGGGCGTCCAGAATGGCTCCGATTGAAAATAACGCGAGCGGCAACGCGGCGGCGGCGACCATGTCGAGCGTCTTTCCAGGTACACCCTCTTTTTCAAACCACGCCGGACCGCCAGGAATTAACGTGACCAAAACAGCGAACACAATCCCGAGAATCAGAGGATTCAGAAGAATGTCCCTGACAACTTTAAGCGGTGAAAAAACATGGCCCTCGCGATGGCGGCGGGACAGTTCGAACGACAGAATCGTCGCGACGTTCAACAGCGGAATCGAGACCGCCGCTCCAATCGCCGTGAGTCGTGCAATCGAGTCGCGAATGTGCGCATCGCCGCCGGCTGCGGATGCGCGCGCTTGAGCGAAGTACAACAACACCGGTAATCCCACGTACATCATGTTGGAGCGAAACGACCCCTGCGCGATCACGCCGACCTGGTTTTCCGGCACGTTCCGAAACCGCGCATAACGGTAGCCGATCACGGCACACGCGGTGATGACAGCGAGCAATCCGGCACACAACCGCCAATCGAACTGCGCTCCGGTTCCGGATCGGACGATTTCGCGGAATTCCAGCGCGGGCAGGCAGACCCAAAAAACGAGCGATCCGATTCCGCGCGACAGTTCAATGTGAAAGCCTTTGGCGCGGGCAAAAATGCGACCGATGATCAACATGAGAACAACAGGCAGGACAATCGAAATGGAATTCAAAATCGCGTTCAAAAACTCGACGCCTTTCAACATGAGCCGCGAGGGCTGTAGGATGCGGAATAAAACACCGCTCACTTGAATTTACAGTATTTCAATATACAGGCTATTGCGAGGCTTTGATATTGAAACGCGCGGTACTGCTGCTCGGCGTTCGTTTGAACGTCAACGGAATGACGAGCTGTAGGTCTTGTCGCAGGGTTGAATCACCAACGGCATGCGCAAGGGCAGAGGGAAGGGAGGTGGTTCGTGGATGGGCTGGCTGCGTGTAAAAAAGTTTGGAGCGAGGAGTATGGAGCAGAGAGTCGCGTTGCGCACGACTCCCGCTCCAAAATCCACATTCAAACTAATTCGATTGGAAACGGGACGTGACCGGCGGATTAAAACTTGTCGCCTTCGGGCGCTTTCGGCGGTTTGGTTGCGCCACCATCGCCACCCGCGCCGCCTTGACCGCGGCGTTGGAAACCGCCGCCATTGCCGCCGATTGTATTGCCCATCTGGGTCATGCGGGTGCGCATATCAGCCTGGGACTTGAGAAGCTCCTGAAACTTCGGGCGGTTTTCGTCGGGAATGTAGGTCAGCAATTTGTCTTCAGCGTCCTTCGTCGTTGCCGTGATTTTTTCGCGAATCGCTCGAACCATCGCGATGCCCTGCTGGAAATCCTTCGTGTCGTAGAGCGGCAGCGCATCCGCGACCCATGCGGCGTTCTTCTTGTTTACTTCCGCAGCCAGTGCATCCATCTTTTCCTTCGAATCCTTGTCGGCGCCAGTCAGGAGGTCGTTCGCTTTCTTTTCATATTTTGCCCGCAAGTCGGTCACCTTCACGGCGAGAGCCGCTTCAGCGTCTTTGATTTCCTGGTCAAGCTTCTTCTGTTCAGCGGCGTATTCGTCGCGCAGCGCGTCGGTTGCTTTGGTCTGATCGGGCGTCAGCTTGAAGATCGTTTCCATCTTCCAGCCGTTGCCGGTCGGGATGAAGTTATCAACGCCGCCAACAGGAATCTGCGTGACCATGCGCTTGCTGACGCCCAGCGGGAGTTGGTCGAGTTTCGGCGCGGCTTTGGGATCTTCGATGTCAATGCCCAACATGCGGCTGATCATTCCCATGACATTGTTGGATCCCGTTCCGCGTCCGCCCATCATGGCCATCGGATCGAATCCACCACCACCCGGTGTCCAGTTTCCACGTCCGCCGGTTCGACCACCCGCTTGGGCTTTGTCCGGTGTTTTCGGAGCATCGGGAGCCTTGGGGGCGGGTTCTTCGGCGCGCACAGCCGCGCACGACAGGGTCAGCGTGGCACATAGCGCGATCAGACAAATTGCAATACGGTTCATCGGCAAACTCCTCACAGGTTTTTTCGTGTTCGATGCATTGACTGCGTTCGGAAGCATAGTCACGTAAATCTGTGCGTTTCTTCCATAATTTTAAGAAAATCGCAATCAAGCGCGATTTCGTCCGATAATTAGCTGTGCTTTCAGTAGCGTTTGGACGAAAGACGATATATATGATAGTCCCTGAATGAATTGCCGAAACGAACGCCGTTTTGGTTCGAACTTCGATCGTCAATTTGCGCGGATCGAGTCCATTGAATGAGTAAAACGCGTGTCGTCTTCATGTCCCTGGTCCCTCGTGGCGCTGTCATTGCGCTGGCGCTGGCACTGCTCTCGGGCTGCAACGAATCGGAATTGCGATCGCGCGTGTCGTCGGTCGAATCGCGTTTAAATGCTGTCCCCGAAAAACCCTCGCTCGCGACACAATTGCCCCCGAATGCGGTGCCGATTCGATACTCGGTTTCACCCATTGAAGCCCAATCGAAAGCAGTGCAGGAAGCGCTCCAGCACCTCTCGCTTACTGTGCCGCCGCCCTTTATGGCTCGACGGGAGAAGAATGGGAAAATTGGGCTGAGCGGTGTTGGCGACTTCGGCGAAACGGGCGCAAAATGGTTGCGAGACCACGGGTTTGTTTCTGACTCTAAACGTCCGGTTAAACAAAACACAGCTTGGGTACGGGAGTTGAATTCGGACCAGTTGTCTGAACTGGAGCGGCTGATCCCTGATGCGTTGCTGACCGCCAACGAATCAATCGAAATAGATCATACTCATACGCGTTATGAGAACTGCGGAATGAAACGGTATAATTCAGTAGACAAGCATCACGCGGCTCATGCAGTTTCGACCGGAAATGGACTCGATTTTACCTTTTCGGATGACCCGAGTCAGCCGGAGTTCTTTGTCAATTTGAGTCTTTCACGCAAATTCGGTTCAAAACCGACTGGAAAAACATCTGACGAGTTGACGAAGGAAACAGATATTTTAATCCGTGGGGGCCGCATCATTGTCCGTGGCGACGACCTGTATTTAGAGGGATCTGTAACGCCTTTGACGCCCGAAAAATCCGTTCCGAAAACGGCGACCCATCTGGCCTTAAGCACCGACGGTATGATCACCGCATACGATGCCTCTGGACATGGGACAGATCTCGGCCGAATACAGATCGTGAGAGTCAAGAGCCTTAAAAAGGTCGAAGGTGGCATTCAAATTACTGATACGGCTTCCATTGAGGAATGGGTGGGCGAGCATGGCCGCGGGCCTTTTTTGCCGGGTTGTTTGGAGATGGAAGACAATGATCCGATTATCACGGATCTGGCGCATTCAATTCGCTGGCGCAATGGCCTGCTCGCGCTGCAAGCCGGCTTGATCAGCCTGGCTACAAAGCCGAGCGACGGCAGGACTGAAAGCGACCTTCTTCCGCTGATCGTTCACACGCCTCTTCCGAAAACAGTCGAGCATCTCAGGGCGTTGAAAATCGCTGCGGAGAAGACAAACGAACGAACGACCATCGGTCAGGACGCGGATGAAGAGAATGTCGAGAACGCGCTGGTAACGGTGCTGCAAGGCTTGCGCCGTCGCCTCGCGATTCACGAGGAGAATCTGCGCAACGCCGGGAAGACGCGCGATCCGGAAGGGCGTTTGAACGCTTATCGCCGCAAGACGGTGGCGATCGGACCGCAAGGGAACATCATTGAAGGCGTCGATAAATCGGATTTGCCGAAGAATTACAAACCCGGCGATCCGGATGCGGGGCCGGATGGATTCGTGGTGCTGTCGAACGTGAACAAAGCCGTTGAAACCGAAGAATTCAAAGGCACGATTGAAGAGTACAAACTCATTCGCGCCGCGCTCGAACGCCTGGCTCCGAAACACATTTTTCCGGACCCGCCGAGCATTCCATAAAACGGTTTACAGAACGAGTCCCGAACCGATTCGATTTATTTCTCCGGCTCGACTTTCGCGGGTTCGCTCTTCTTCACGTCTTTCTTCGGATCATCCAACATTCGCTTTAACAACTCATCTGCGTCCGGGCGCAGGGCGGAATCGCGTGGAATTTCGGCGAGTGCTTGTCGCGCATCGCCCAGTAGCGCGTTTTTAGCGTGGACGTTGCTTTGCGAACACGCGATGCTTGCGTTTGCCAAGGCAAATCGGCCGTTGTCACTCGTGACCAGGCGCATCGATTCCTTCGCCTTTTCGAGCGCTGATTCCGGATCGCGTTTGTAGTACAGATCCAACATGCATAGATACGCGAGACTCACACCGTGCGGTTCAGCAAAATCCGGAGCAAGCGGCGTTTTCGTTGCACCGATTTTGAACAGGCGTTCAGCCTTCGCCGCGTCGCCCTGTGCGAAGGCATCTTTGCCGAGTTCTGTCGCCACCCATTGTTTGTAATTGAAACGATCGGCGTCCTGGCAATCGAGCGCGAGGACGAACTCCGCGCGCCATGCGGTGCGTTTAAGTTCGTAGTCCTGAGTATTACGCGGCGTTCTTGAATAGTCCGGATTTAAAGCGCAGCCCAAACCATAGTGAGCATAAAACGATTTCGGCTGCTTCTGAGTCGCATCCCAGCTGAGTTTGACCATGTCGGCCCACGCATATCCGCGCGACGCCGTCAGCACGACACACACGACTGCCAGCAGGTATCCGAGCGTGAGAGAGTAGGACCTGCGATGGCGTTCGGACAGGAATCGATCGCTCAGGCCCGCGCAGCATTCGCTTGCCGCGATCCAGAAACCCGGTGCGGAGAGATAAATGTAACGGTCTTGCATCCAATGCATGATCGCGATGACGTTTGCGTTCGTCGCCAGTGCGGCGAAGAACCAGAACCAACCGAACGCGCAGAGCCAACGGTTGCGCGCACAATAAATCGTCCCGGAAATCACCGCACCGAGGATCGCTCCATATAGCCACACCCGCGCGTCGCTCAGTCCCAGGATGGGCTGGACATAGTACATGGCGCTCAATTGAAAAGGCAGCGCGAGGTTGAAGAGATAGCGGCTGAAGATTTCGAGGTCCGTCAGCAGCGCAGTGAAAACGGTTCCGCCGGGCGGAGGGACGATGTCGTCGGAATGTGTGTAGAGATTGACTTTTAAGCACGCGAGCGCGATGGCAACCAGTGCCGCCAATCCTGCGTAACTTGCGAAGGAATTCGTACGCGTGTCGTCGGTCACGGCACCGAACAATCGCGCGCGAACGCCGGGAAACAAAACAGCGGCTTCGAGCGCAAACAGGACCGGAAGAAAACCCAGCGCGTTCGGTTTTCCGATCAGCGCGAGCGCCCACAAAATACAGACGGCCGGCATTCGCCACATTCCAACCGAGCGCGTAGCCGTTTCGTGCGGCAGCCGGAATGCGAGCGACTGCGTCAACAGTGCGGCGAATCCGAAGAATGCCGCGAGCGTGTTCTTGCGTTCAGAGACCCAGCACACCGTTTCGCAAACAAGCGGGTGGCAGGCGAAAAGCAGCGCGATGAAGAACGAGCGATTCTCGGAAAATCGCAGGCGTTTCAGTAGGAACCACAGAAACAAAGCCGCTCCAGCGTGAATCAAAAATGTGTCCATGCGTACGCCCGGCGCCCATGAACCAAAGGCTTTTTGCGCCCAACGTTCGTGCAACCATTTGTCCAGTCTGTAGGAACTCAATGTGAGTGGAATGTACGTGGTACCGGTCTTCGGAACGAAGTATTGCCCAATGGATCCAGCGTTGTCGTAGCGCTCGTTGGCGACATGCGCGGAGTCGTCGTATTGGATGAAATTCGCACCAAAACAACCGATCAAAGCGAATGCTCCGGAGAGCGCGATGGCTGCGCCGCGCAGATACAGAGAAGTTGTGGATTTGATTGCAAATTCTCCGAAAAATGATGAGCGCGTCAGTGCGACACAATTGTTATCCGCGCGAGCGCCAACTCTCGCCCGGGCGGTCGGAACGCTTATTCGCTCGCGGAATACAACTGCGTATGGTGATGCTTCAGTTCATCATACACTTCGTTCAGGGCCCGCTCGAGTGGCGGACACGCGTTCTCGCACGCTTTTAAAATCTGCGCTGTCTCGGACAGATAGCGTTCACCTTTTGACTTTGGAATGGTTTCCATTCGCAGCAGGTCGCAGACGTTGTCGAGCCTGTCGGCGAGCTTGATGCGTTTGGCGCGCGGCGACAGAAACGGAATGTGTTCGATCATCGTCGAGCGCCGCTGGGCTTTGGGCAGGCGGTTGTCGTTGGTCAGTTCCGCAACAAGCGCGGCGACACCCTCGCCGAATTGCGCCGCGATGGAATCGAAGGTGAGGCCGGTGTCTTCGATCGTGTCGTGAAGATACCCGGCGCAGAGCACGTCTTCGTCGCGTTCGCCCGCGATTGTCCGAAGATTTTCAACCACTCGAAAGAGGTGGATGGCATAGGGAGTTTGATTGTCGTCACGCGTTTGCCCAGCGTGCGATTTGACCGCAAAGATGGCAGCGCGAGCCAGTCTGTCTGCCGAGAGGAGTTCGGG
>JANXLS010000367.1 GCA_025355035.1 Planctomycetota bacterium
ACGCCCAAGTCGCCGTGGATGAGGTGGTTCATGTGATTGGTGAAACGGACGTAGAAAGGCTGATCAAAGCCGAGGTGTTCCTTCAGCTTCGCGAGCATCTCAGGATTGGCGTGCGACCCCATCATTTGCCGGACAGGATTGCCGCTCAAGTCCGTCAGCAAAAATGCAATCAACGCCACGCCGATGATGACGGGGATCGTTTGGAGAATGCGCTGAAGTATGTATGTACCCATAAAAGCAGTTCAAAGTTCAAGGTTCAAAGTTAACGGCTACCTCCGGACTATACTCCGCGCAGCTGAAATCAAGTCACAGGCGACCACATAACTCAATTTCACGATTCCATAACCGTTCCATAAAATGCACATACGTGCATTCACTCCCCGATCATCCTCATCCGCTCTCAATTTCAATCTCCATCCCCGTTCCACAAGTTGCACATACGTGCAATGCTTTGCCACAAGCATTCAACAGCCCTTCTAGATTGTCGTTCTTCTACCCTTCTCGTTCCCAAACTTGCACATAGGTGCTCACCATCCCCACCAGTTCACGATTCCATAACCGTTCCACAAGTTGCACATTGTGCGCAATATTATAATATCGATATATTTCAAAACATTCATCCACTCCATACTAAAAATGCACTATCCAGTCCAGCCCCCATCTCCGCCGACCTCCATTTGGATGCCTATAACCTTTTCGCATTTATTCGCGTCAATTCGCGTTATTCGAGGTTAAAGCCGTTAAACCCCTCCCCGTTCGATGCCTCTTACTACAACGGATGAATTTTCGACTTTCGACACAGGTGTGTCCAATCGCTGTGAAATGACTCCATTGTCCGGCGTGTAACGGTCACGTTATTCGATTTCGACGTCTTTGAATTCAACCTGCGGAAATTCGGTGCCGGTATCGAGCGGCGTTACATGCCCGCGAATGCCTTTGATTTCTTTGCGCAAAAGGACTTTGTTAACCAAGTGAACTGTGCAGATCCACGGCGACTCGTCGATGATGATGTCTTCGACGCGGGAGTAGAGTTTGGCGCGTTCAGTCATGTCGACGAGTTTGCGCGCTTTTTCGGTCAGTTCGTCCACCTCTTTATTGGAGTACCACGTGTGATTGCCGGGCGAGCCCCACTGCTTGGAGTTGAAGAGGACGTACAGGAAGTTGTCGGGATCGGGGTAGTCAGCAACCCAGCCAAGATAGAACATGCTCTGCGGCTCGTTTTCAACGGATTCGAGAAAACGGCTCCATTCCTGCGGTTGCAATTCGACGCGGATGCCGATCTGCTCGAAGTCATGTTGGATGGCTTGGCAGATGTTTTTCGTGTCTTCGTCGTTGCGGTACAACATGCTGATCGCGGGCAGTCCCTTGCCGTTGGGATATCCGGCTTGCACCATCAATTCGCGCGCTTTGACGAGATCTTTTTTCATCTGCGGACGGCTCTTATTGAAGCCATCCATACCGGGCGGGAGAATACCGAATGCAGGAATTGAGCGGCCTTCCATGATTTTTGTGCAGATGTAATCGCGATCCAGCGCAAAGCTCATCGCTTGCCTCACGAGCTTGTTCGTGCCGAGTGGTTTCAGGTCAGGCTTGTTGACGAATTTTCCATTCGGATTTCCGATGCCGACGTAATTGGTGCGCATCGCGTCGGATTGAAGGACGTTCTCCGAGCCCACGTCCGCCTCAGCGGATCGGACATGGCCGTTGGGAATAATCGCGGCGTCCAATTCTCCGGCCATGAAATTCTCGAGATGCAGCATGCGGTCTTTATAGATCAGGAAGCGCAGGCCTTCGAGCTTCACTTTGCCACCGAAATAATCGTCGTTGCGCTTGAAGAGAAGATGCTGATTGGAGGCCCATTCAACAATCTTGAACGGCCCGGTGCCGATCGGCCAGCGTGAGAAAATGTGCGTTTTGTCTTCGACGGCTTCGCGCGGAACGACGGCGCAACTGCTGGTGCTAAGGTGGTGCATAAACGGGCCGAACGGTTCGTTGAGTTCGATGACCAATGTATAGTCGTCGGTGGCGCGGATGCCGAGATTGGGATCGTCGTGCATCGTATCGCCCACCTTGTTTGCGGCGTAATAGGCGTTGGAGCCTTTGACGAACGGCATGAGCAGATCGGCACGTTTACTCATGGGGCTGAGCAGGCGTTTGAAACTGTAGACGAAATCGGAGGCCTTTAATTCGCGGCCATTATGGAAGTGAACATTCTTGCGGATCTTGAACGTGTAAAGCGTGTTGTTGTTCGTAATCGTGGGGAGGGCTTCGGCTAGATCGGGGCGGAATTCGAGTTTGCTGTTGTCGTTGAGGCGTTCGCAGAGGAGGCGGTTGTAGACTTTACAGGCAACGCCGTCGGAGAAGGTGTCGGCGATGGAAATGGGATCGAGCGTCGGCGGTTCGGTGTCGAGGGCGAGACGGAGTTCACGACCCCCTTTGCGCGGGTGGAGTTTTCCGTTGCCGGCGACCGTGCCGACGGGTTTGGTGCCGATGGACGAGTCGACACCAGAGTTTTCGTCGGTCGCCTTGCGGCCTGCAAATGCCAACGCGATGAAAATCGCGAAGCAAAGTATGTCCATCACGATCACGCCGTACAAGCGATTCATCGATGCAGCTCCGAGGGATTGCGTCGCATATTACACAAAAAAACAGTCCCGCAAAGGCGCAAAAAAACATCAAAACGCAAAGCGATTGGTGGATCGTTTTTTGCGTCCCTGGCGACTGACTTTATCGCGCACCCAATTTGATCTTGATCGTATCCGCTTTGCCGTCGCGTGAATATTTCAGCGTCGTTTCGTCCCCCGGTTTCAACGATTCGAGCGCGTCGAGGTATTCCTTCGCAGTTTTGATCGGCTTGCCGGCGAGTTCGAGGATCGTGTCGCCTCCTTTAATACCGGCGGCTTGCGCGGGAGAACCGTCGCGGACGCCACTGAGTTTCACGCCGTCTCCGCCTTCTGCTTTGAAGTCGGGGATGGTGCCGAGATAAGGGCGCTTCGCTGCGTTGGCCGCGGCTTGTGCAGCGGCTTCGTCATATTTTGTGAACTCAATTTTGATTTCACCCGACGCGAGCAATCGCAGGGCATCGTGGATTGCAGCGGATGCGGAAACCATGGCGAAGTCGTCGCGCGGAGGACCTTCGTCGAGCTTTTCCTGCGGAAGGTCCGGGCCGCCGAACGAAATCGCCGGGATGCCGGCGTCGGTGAACTGTTTGAGTTCGGCGGCGCGTTCGGGGGATTCGACGGTTTCGATCAGCAAGTCGGGATGCAGCGCGGCGATGCGTTCGATCAATTCGCGCCAGCCGGTTCCGGTACCGGTTCCGAAAACGTGAAGGGTTCGGCCGCGCATTTTTCCAAGATGAAGCGTGCTGACAAACGCAGCGGTTTTCATCGGATGCTTTTCGTTTTCTTTCTTCAAATCGCCGATCGCGCTTTTCAGGAGCGAATCGGTTTCGTCGGAGTTGCCGACGGTACAATAGATCGCTGCGTTCATCGCGTTAGCGGATTTTGCGCGGACATCCACTTCGGCTTTGATGCTTTCGATCCACGTTGCCGCGCCCCAGGGCGACCAATCGTTGCCGGCGAGAAGCGCCGCGGTGAGAATCACGCTGTCGGTTTTGTTCTGCGGCGGCAGCCAACCGGTAATGCGCGGGCCGTAGATATAGAAAGTGTCATCGATGTTTTCCGTGACGCCGAAGGGCATCAGGCCGACACTGTGGAACGAGCGGGCGACGCTGTGTTCGAGTCGCGACGTAGCGTTGGCGTCGTTAAGGACGCGGATGCGATCGAACATGCCTTCATCGGCGAAGAACGGCTCGGCCGGCTTCTGCGTCGCGGCGACGGTGTTGTCGGTGTCAGGCAGAGACAGGTCGGCGATGAAAATGTGGCTCTTGTTTTCGGCACGATTGGAGGTCCACATGATCTTGCGGCCGTCGGGCGAAATGACAGGAAGGCTGTCGAATCCCGGCGCAAACGTGAGTCGCGTCAAATCCGTTCCGTCCGGGCGAATGGCGTAGAGGTCGAACGACGGATCGTCAATGCGGCTGCCGAAGACGATCCACTTCATCGAGGGATGAAAGTAGGGTGCCCACGAGACCGAATTGAGCGACGTGATTTTTTTCTTGTTCGAACCATCGGCATCCATGATCCAGATTTCCGATGATGTCTGCGCTTCGTCTTCAAAGCGCCGCCAGACGATCTTCTTTCCATCCGGCGAGAAGAACGGGCCGCCGTCGTAGAATTTTTCGTTCGTCAAGCGGCGTTGGTTCTTGCCGTCGGCATCCATGACATAAATTTCGCCGTCGCCGTCGCGCCAGGAGCAGAAGACGATCGATTTTCCGTCAGGCGAGTACGCACATTCGGCATCGTACCCTTTTGCATCCGTAAGCCGAACGAGATTTTTTCCATCCGGGTCGGCTTCGAAGATGTCGAAATTGGGATCGAAATTCCAATTGTAGCGTTCGGATTTTCCAGCCTTCTGCTTCTCGATTTCTTCTTTTTGTTTCGCGGCGCTTTCCGCATCCAGATGTGTGCTGGCGAAGAGGATTCGATTCCGCGTGGGGTGAAAAAACGCGCAGGTCGTCTTGCCGACGCCGGTGGAGACACGCGTCGTTTTTCCGGTGGCAAGTTCCATGCGATAGATTTGATAGAAAGGGTTGCCTTCTTCGCGAACGCCTTGGAACACGATCTCTTTTCCGTCGGGCGAGAAATACGCTTCACCGTTTTTGCTTCCGGCGAACGTGAGCCGACGGATGTTTTTGAGGTGCGCAGCTTCCTGTTCAGCAACGTCGGCGGCGAACGTGGATGCGAGCGACAGCAGACAAAGACATGCAGCGCTGATCAGAGTTGTCCAACGAATCACCAGTTTTCTCCTTAATTCGGTTTTATTCTCTCGCAATGGCGCAAAGACTCTAAAGCGTTACTTCCCGCAGCGAACCGTGTCCTTGCAATTGTCGCAGACGTAGTTGTGATCGACGCAGTGGGACATGCGTTTGTCGAGCAGGTCAAGGATCAGGTCGTCGATGCCGAGTGTTGGGGCGACGTGCCAGTGCGTGTCGGGGAATTTTTCCGCAGCGTCGGCGGTAAGGCGCGGAATATCCTGTGTCCAATGTTTGCCCGGGCCCAGGAAGAAAGGCAGGACAACAATGCGCGCTGCGCCCCGTTCGACGCATTTGGCGTAGGCTGTGGCGATCGAAGGTTCACACAATTCCATGTGCGCGGCTTCGACGATGTCGTGCTTGGTCTTAAAACGTTCTCCGAACAAAACAGCGACGCGTTCGAGCATTTCGTTGCTCGCCGGGCGTGTTGAACCGTGGTCGACAATGACAATTCCGTTCTTCATTTCGTCCCTTCTTTTAAAAGGCGGTCCGCAACTGCGACTCCATTCTATACTGATCCTCGCAGGAATGGTCTAGCGCATCGGAAATAAATTTCAAGTCGCACGCGAGTTCTCTCGCACCAACGCGGGCACCCAGCTATGGTTTGAGTCAGGGGCAACCCGCTTGGAGTCCAAACGCTTTTTCTCCGAACTCGGAAATTTTAAAAGAGCTTCTCGGCCATTTTCGCAAGCGCAGCGAGATTGCGTTCGGCAACGATTTGTTCGACTTGGGCTTTGTTGGCCCCCAGATTAATCAACGCGGTTTCGGCGCTGGCCCAGAGTCGCTTTTGTTTCGCGGCGCTTTCCTCAAGATAAAGATCCGAGACGATTTCGCTTAGCTTCTGCGTATTAATGTCGCCCTTGTTTTCGTAGTAGCGCTGGATGATGCCCTTTTGATGGGCGGTGTGAAATTGGCCTTTTGCCATGGGAGTTCATTCCTCATATTGAACGTTCAGTTGCGAATGGAGTCGAACGGATTTCAACTCTACTTTGGGATATATATCGAAAAAGGTCTGCTTTCCATACCGCATTTTTTTAAGGCTCGAATCGTACCGGGGTCGAGGTTCAGCGCCGCGAATTCGTGCGGGGCGCACCAGCGGGCTTCGGCGACTTCGTTCGCGCAAAGTTCGCCGGGTTCAGCGATCAACAACATGCGGAGATCAAAGTGGCCATGCTCGGGTTCGGACTTGCGCGCCGGGATGGAGTGCACATCGACGTCGAGCAGGACGGGCTTCGGGCCGGGCCAGCGTGTTTTGATGCCGGTCTCTTCCAGGACTTCGCGCGCGGCAGCGACGCTGGGATCGCATTCACCGGGTTCAAAGTGTCCACCGGGTTGGAGCCAGCGTTGCAACTTCGTGTGAAATATCATCAGCGCGTAAGTGCGTTCGGCGTTCAGAACAATACCGCTGGCCGTCAAATGGCCCGGCACATAATGTCCGCGCGAAAAGGGCTCAGTCGCCGTGGCAAGCAGGTCGCGGATGCGGCGCAACGAATCGCGTTCGCTGTCGTCGACGGCTACGTGATTCGTAATCCATTCGCTGATGATGTGGAGTGCAGGGGCGCTCATAATGCGAGAGATTTTACGGAAAATCGGGCGAGGCTCAATTGAATAATCCATGTCCGCCTGCGTCTGGCAATTGTCGCGCGAGCGGTTATACTGATTTGATCGGCACGTCCATTCATTATCTTTAGGAGGAATTCATGAGCAAGGCGTTGATGTTGGCAATTGCTTTTTCATTGATCGTTTGCGGTGCGTCGTTCGCTGAAGAAGCCAAGACCAAGTCGATCGAGTTTGGCAAGGACGGTTCGAAGCACACCATTTCGTTCCCCGACACGTGGAAGACCTCGATCCCGGAGACCGGTATGCGCGCGATGGAAGTCACTGTCCCGAAGGCGGGTGACGACAAAGAAGACTCCGAGATTAGCGTGTTTGCGTTTCCGAGCGGCGGCGGCTTGGCTGGAAATCTGCCGCGCTGGACCGGAGCGTTCGGCGGCGCGGATTCGTTGAAAGCGCAGAAAAAAGTGAAGACGGCGGCTGGCGTTGAAGCGGATGTCGTTGAACTCGAAGGTGCCTATAAAGGGATGAGCAAAGACGGTCCGATGACGACGGCCAAGGAGGGCTTCAAGATGCTCGGTGCCATTATCACCATCCCGGGCAGCGGCGAAGTTTACTTCAAATTGATCGGACCGAAGGCAACGATTGAAGCGAACAAGGCGGCTTTCGATAAGGCGATCGAATCGTTCAAGTAAAGTTTGGAGTTTGGAGTTTGGAGTCGGGGAACAACATCGGATCAAGAGACAAGGGATGAACGGAGCTGCGGCTCCGTTTTATTTTTATGATGCAACAAACAACTCGACTTTTCGTGGATGGTGCGCTGTTCTCCGGGGAGTGCAAACTGCTGCTGTTGAAGCGGCTGGATGGCTCGTGGGAGTTGCCGAGCAAGCCGTTGGAATTCGGCGAGGAACCGGAAGTAGGCGTCTCGCGCGTCTTCGCGGAATTGACCGGAATCGACGTGACGCCGGATCGGCCGCTGGGGAGCTGGGGGCTGATTGAGACGAACGGCGAGCATCGGACGCATGTGGTCCATATCGGCTACACGGTGACACTCGCCGGTACACTGCTGGCGGTCGAACTGGACTCCGAAAAACACGCTTCGTTTGCATGGCTCAATCAAAGCGAACTGGCTGCCAAAATCGATTCGCCCCCGTTGCTTCGATCGTGCGAACGAGCGTTTACGGCTCTGGCTCGGCCGCGGAAAAACAAACAGTAAGAACGAGGTGGATCATGTCGAAGATCATTGCAGTGATCGGCGCCGGGACAATGGGTTCGGGGATCGCTCAGGTTGCAGCGGGAGCGGGCTATTCGGTCAAGTTGATCGACGCGCGCGAAAGTGCATTGCAAAACGCTCAGAGTGTCATCGCCTGTTCGCTGGCTCGAACGGTCAAGAAAGCGGCCATGGATCAGGCCGCCGCAGACGGCGTGATTCAGCGCATTGAACGCTCGACAGTATTATCCTTCGCAGCAAATGCAGATGTCGTCATCGAAGCCATTTTCGAGAACGAAAAAGCGAAACTCGACACGTGGTCGCAATTGAGCGCGATCTGCGCTGAGACGGCGCTGTTTGCTTCGAATACATCGAGTCTTTCGATCACGACAATGGCATCGGCGGTGAAGCGGCCGGAGCGCTTTGTCGGATTGCATTTCTTCAATCCAGTCGCGGTCATGAAATTGGTTGAAGTGGTGCGCGGAAATCGGACATCGGACGAGACAGCTCGCGCGGCGGTGGAGTTGGGGCAGTCGATGGGAAAAACGCCGGTCGAAGCGCGAGACTATCCGGGCTTTGTGGCGAACCGCGTGTTGATGCCGATGATCAACGAAGCGATCTTCGCCGTATACGAAAACGTTGCGACGCCGATCGCGATCGATGAGATCATGAAGCTGGGCATGGCACACCCCATGGGGCCGCTGGCACTCGCGGATTTCATTGGGCTGGACATTTGTCTGGCGATCATGGAAGTCTTGCAGCAGGGATTCGGCGA
>JANXLS010000395.1 GCA_025355035.1 Planctomycetota bacterium
TGCGGCAGCCGCAAAGCATGGCCACCGTCGCCAGAGAGAGTAAAGACTGCAAGGAATGGCGGACTCCGCGCGGTTTGCGAGGGTCGGGAACTTCGGCGAAGACTTCAAAAAGCGATTTTTCACACGCGCGAGCCATAAAAATACCTCCGTTTAAAGAGGTATCGGCTGTTTACCTATGGGAATTGAGACTTTTGAAAGACCCTGCCACAACCCCGAGACCCGGAACCCCGAGCGATTGTCCAACGCCCCAGCACATTCCCGGTACTCATGACGACGAGATCAATGTGGAAATTAGAGGCAAGGAAAGCTTAAGGAAGTAGTATTGGGCCACCCGCGTCAGGATAGCTACATGGCCCATTGCAACCCGGATCAAGGCGGGACTTGCACCCGCTGGAATTGTGCGCTAGCGTGGCGCACTCTGTCCCGGATATCCCTTCAGCGCGGCGGCCTGTTATTTCGTCGACGCGCCTTTAACGCTCGCGTTAATCAGATCGAAACTCTCCGAACTGTCTTTCGCTCCCACGACCACGGTTTTCGGCGTCGACGCGCCTGTGTACGTCACGTTGATCACCGCCGCTACTGAACCGATCCTGACAATGCAATAATCCGAATCCTGAATAGCGGCCGTATCATTTAAATGACTCTGAACTACCAAGTTCTCCGTCTGATCGATTGAATCCGAATTCTTCCCAATCAGATTCAGCTTAATACCTTTACTTGAAAATGTTACCTTGACGGTGCTCACGACAACCAACTTCGGCGAGGTGTTTCCAATATCTACCTTGCGCGTGAACACCGCGCTCTTACCGGGCACGAACTTGTCGGCAGCGCTGAAGGGCATTTGAAAATCGTAGTCTCCAAACCCAATTTTCAGTACCGTGGCGGACGTCACCGCCGGAGTATTCGGCGGAAAATTTAACTGCGCGGACACGCTATACGCTGAATTCGCGACGATATCGACCGAGCTTTCCCCACCTTCGTTAAACTTTTTCAATGCCTGGCTGTACGAATCTGAAAATTTCACCGTCCCAGTGACCGCAGTGCCTGTGACCACAAAAGTCAAAGCGTACTGGTCCGAGCCGACAGGATTTATCGCGGACACCGGCAACGTGAAAGTACCGCTCGCGCCGGCGTGCCCGGTCAAGTGTCCGTTTATCGCTTTCAAGCCGACTGGCAATGCACCGAAACTGACGGTCGGCGCCGGTGAACCCGCGGCTAACGCTGTAAAATCCACGGCATCGCCAACCGCCAGATCAAAAACCAGGTTGGAAGGCCCCGGGTTATAGAGTACCGGCTTGCCGCTCGCACCGCCAATCAAAACGACTGCGGTCGCAGGCACGGCCGCACCCAAGGCGTTCGTCGCGCTGAACGTCACATTATATGTCCCTGGGGTCGACGCCGTACCCACGAGCGTGCTGCCACTGATGTGCAGCCCCGCCGGCAGGCCGTTGGCGCTGAAAGTAATTGGCGTTGCTCCACTAGCATACAATTGAGCGCTGAAGGCCTGACCGGCCACTCCGGTCAGGGCCGTAGGCACGCGCAGAACAGGTACCGCGTCGCCGCCATCCAGCGTCAGGACAACATGCACGGGCGCGGTCGATCCCGCCAGATTGCTCACCGATACCGTGGCGCCGAACAGACCGCCCGCCATTGGAACAAAACCGCCCTTCTTGATGATCTCGACCACGCCTGTGCCAGCAATACGGGTGAGATAATCGACTTCGTCATCCAACGTCACATGAAAGTTAAAAGGTGTCGCGCCGATCGCTCCAAAATCAAATCTCGCGCCCAGCACTCCGTCCGATAATGTCGCCGGAAGAATCAGAGTCGGCGGCGAACTGGAGCCTGTGATGTTCACATAAATCACCGTCAGCCTGGACACCTTGCCGCTTCCGCTCCCGCTTACAGAGGTAAACGCAAGCGGATATGACCCGCCTTCAGTCGGCGTCCCCGTAATTTTTAGCGCAGCGGCATCGTAGCTCAACCCAGCTGGCAGGTTCGCCATGGTGACGGTCGATGGCGCATCAGTGTCGGACAATTGCAATGAAAATGGCTTCCCCACGCCACCGTCGGTGGACCCTGAGACTAGCC
>JANXLS010000514.1 GCA_025355035.1 Planctomycetota bacterium
TGGCTTTGGCGACGAGGTCTTTGGTGAGCGGGCCGTAGTTGTCGGTGAGGATTTCGCGCATGGAAGGTCTACTTTCTGACGACTTCGTTCAGTGCCGCGGCGGCTCGTTTTTTCATAGAGGACTCGAAAGAGATCTGTTTGATTGCGATGTGGCGTTTGACTTCGGGGTCTTTCAATTCCACGCGTAACGCGGCCGGCATGCGTTTGGCGAAGGCTTCGAGGTTTCCACCGATCGTGCGGACCAACCCGGCGATGGCTCGGAAATAGCCGACTTGGCCGGCGATTTTTTTACAGCCGGTCAGAAGTGCGGCGAGGATCTCCGCGCGGTCGTCGATCGTCAAGTTTTTGTGTGTGCCGCAGGTTTCGCCCCAGGAATCAAAAAAGGGACCGACGGGAAGGAGGAAATCGGGGCTCGTTCGGAGCGCCCGGACCTCGCGCAACGGGTAATTGCGGTGGCCTTCGGCGGACATGATGTTTTTGTAAAGATGCGCTGCGATGTAGTAGGTGCCATCGTAGACTTTGGAATTTTCGTGGGCGAGGCGATGGAAGCGCGCTCGGTATGGCGCGTAGCGCTCGTTCTGGCTCCAGAAGCTGATGCCCTGATCCATGTCGCCGCAGTTGTGGGTGATGTTGCAGGCGAGTTTCAGCAGATCGATTTCGTGATCTTTCATTTCCATCACGTGGCGGAATTCGTGGGCTTCGCGTTTGAATTCGGCATCGATGGCGTCGGCTGCTTTTTCGGCATATTCAGCGTCGCCGGTTTTTAGAAAGCATCCGAGCGCTCCGCCCAACACACCAAGCATTTCGCCATTGTGGCCGCTGACTGGGCCGACGCCGGAGAATTCGGAGTTGCGTTTGGATATTTTGGAGACGTCCCAGGTCATGGCGTGAAGGGAGACGTCGAGCATTTTTCGCCGGGATTCGGCATCTTCGCGAGCCTGCCAGAGAACGCCGCGAATTTTGCTGTCGACGTCGGTCGGGATGAAGGTCGTGACGGTGCTATGGTGGCAGGCGAGGCAGAGCGTGAAATAATCGAGGCGTTCTTCGGGCGTGGGATTGCCTGACGCGCGGAGGGTGTGGGCGTTGAGGAGAATGTCGAGCCAGCCGAACGGGTGGCCGGCCATGTCGAAGAGACGCGTCGGGCGGACGGGGATGACGGCATCGGCGACTCGGGATTGTTTGGAGTTGGAGGCGCTGAAACTGGATGGCGGTCCGAAGGCTCGGGGCATGGAATCGAGGGAGCGGACGGCGTTGTCGGCGGGACCGCCTGGGGCGGGTTTCCATTTGGCGAGGCGCAGGAACAAGTCCTGAAAATAATAGGGGGCGGTGTTGCGCACGAGGCTAAGGAGATTGCCGGGGCCGATCGTGCCGTTGAATTGGGTGAGGTCGTCCATTAAGGGGTATGGCCTTTGGGGTGGAAAGGAGGCTGCATTTTTTGTACGGCGAATTTAAGACGGAGCTTATCGCGTTCGGGGAAATTCACA
>JANXLS010000521.1 GCA_025355035.1 Planctomycetota bacterium
CTTTGAAAAGTACAAAGACACGATGGATTATCCCGAATACCGGCGCAAAGGCTGGCCGATGGGATCAGGTGCGATCGAGTCGGCCTGCGGACAATTCGGAGAGCGCGTGAAACACAACCGCATGCGCTGGACGCGCCGAGCCGCCGATGCGCTGCATGTCGTGAAAGCGGCGATTTATTCGCAGGACGGCCGATGGGAAAAGCGCTGGCCGCCACCCATTCCGATCCTCGAACTTCAAGAAGCCATTCCGGCGTAACTCAAATGTGACAGTCCCGCAGATGCGTGTACATTCAAACGTAAATTGCTCTAATCACGTTTGGCTGATACAAGGAGTACGATACCCCCAACCAGTGCAATACCACCCAGTATCGGGGGAATAGGAACGGTGTGTTCTCGATTCGCTGAAGCTTGGATCGGTCCGAGATCGATTACCTTGTCGTGCGTCGTGTAGGTAAATCCGTGATAAGAAAATGCTATTATACCCAGAACTATTAGGGCAATTCCAACCATCGCGCGCGTGCTCATTATAGACAATCCTTTGAATTAGTTAGTCAGTTAATCCGCAATTAATCGACTTGACCTGAAATATGTGGTCAAGCCGAACGATACAATTATCCGTTTTTGACCATCCCAATCGCTGCCACCACGCCTTGCGCCATTCCTAATCCTTCTTTGGGAATATCAATCCCGAGGGCGCTAGCCAAACTAATCTGGTGATCCTGCTCATCCTTCAATATCTGGCGGAGGTCTTCTGCAATTGAGTACTCTCCCAGTGCTTCAGCTTGGCGGACGCGTTCACGGTAGTTTGAGATGGTTTCGTTCTCAGCGTCCAGATCGAAGTGTAACATGTCTTTAGCGCTTTCTGACGTTTTGACCAATTTGGGGACAGTTGTCGGCTGAGCACCGAGATAATCGATCTGTTTTGATATCAATAAAGCGTGTTGTAGTTCTTCGCCCGCATGAACTTCCAACTCTTTAGCGATGTTCATATATTCCGGGCCCTTCATCACTTGACTGTATACGACGTAACCGATGATCGCTTGGTATTCTCGAGCCAAATCTTCGTTAAGAAGCTCAGCCAAACGCTCCCGTGTGATCGTTTGTTCTTTGTTCTTTTTGCTCATGTTAGTCAATCCTTTTTTGAGTTTACGATCGAAGTAACAATGTTGGTTCACGGGTTCTTTCTTTGTGACGACGTTTACCGTTCGCACTTGCAAGCAAGCTTCCGGTAATTCGCAAGACACTCGAATTGCGGACGCCGATTGCGTCCGCAATTCGTCAATCTTAGTGGACGATATTTATGTGGTTGGTCATACGTTCGAAGTAAGTAGTGCTCAGTTAAAGCTTAATTTCTATTTTCCATAATTAAGAAAGCGATACCCGCACCCAATAACGCCCCGAACGCAAATGACGAAAGCACGGTGCTGTGTGGGTTTTCCCGAATGAACGATCCGGATGTTTTAATCGCCTTGGCACCCGTATCGACGATGGCCTTTTTAACTTGCGCGCCTTTCGCCGCAGCCTGATTCGCGAAATCCGTCCCCTTGTCGGCGACTTGATTGGCAAAACCGACACTTTTGTCGATTGCCTGATGTGCCATCGACGCACCTCGGTCTGCTAGTGTGGCCGTCGAGTTTTTTACATTATCGATCTGATCGTGAACGCCACTCTTATCCATGATTCATCTCCTTAAATTATAAAAAGTACACATGTAACATCAAAACGTTGAAAAGGATCGGTAATTACGTACCGTTTGCCTACAGGATTGAAACCTACAATCGCCCCAAATAATCTGCCTTCAACCATTGCGGAATGGACACCTAGCATGTCAACGCGATTTATCTGGTTTTCTGTCAATGTTGAACAGAACCTGGCCCCCATAATTGAGATTAAAGCAAAAAAAATGCCAACTTGTCACCGATGCATATTTTTAGGACGCAGGGAGCGAGGCACCCCATTAACACTACGTGCAATCAATTCCGCCGATATCTCGTAAGATATTGATGAAATTTCGGCAATCCATAAAACATGCGTACTAGAAGGCGTATTTAGCGTGCCCTAATGCCAACCGTTCAACTGTAACATCTGTCCAATCGGATGGTTACTAAGGAGTAAATCGATTCCTCGAGAATCGCAGTCCGCGCGGGGTTGAAATCAGAAAACTTGCGTTTTGCAGATGAATCCTAAAACAATTCACGTAGTCTTAAAACTCCGCGAACTCTGAGCCGAGGACTATTCAATGAAGTTCAAGAACAGCATGACCGTTTTGCTAGGAACCCTCTTGATTGTTGCGCTCGCGTTTTCCGCCAGGGCCATGTTCGAACTGAAATGGACAGTCGAGAAACTATATAAAGAAACGAAGACTGTCGTGATCGGAAAAGTTGTCGAAGTCGTCGCTGAAAATCGCGTCGTTAACGTTACGCTGACGCAAGCGCTAAAAGGAAAGCTTCCCGGCGCGAAGATTCGCGTGCAAGTTGTAAAACCCGCCGATTTACTCAAGGATATCAAAGCCGATCAGCCGATCGTACTCTTCCTTACATATGGCGAGAACGGTGCCGACGCGAAAGCGGTAATTCACATCGCCGACCGCTGGGTGCTCGCCGACGGCATCCCAAAATCGGAACTGCTCGTCTGGCGCGTCGTCGATGCCAACGACGCCGTCAACCAAAGCTTCCCAGGTCGTACGTCCGCGCTCGTCAAATTGGTCACCGATTTGAACGCCGGTACCAGCACGTTTCTCGACAAGTCCGATAGCAAATCCTTCGTCGGCGGAATGCGAAAACGCGCCAAGCTCAACGTCCAAAACGCAACGTGGATCATGGCCGAGGATGTTAACGGCGACAAAAAGCCTGATCTACTGATCGGCACAACCACCGCCACGCGTCTGTTCCTCGCCAAAGGTGACGACTACGAAGACGCAACCGAGCAATGGGGCCTGAATCCCGCTCCCGCCAAGTACCACGCGATCGGCGATTACCACGGCGATGGCAAGCCAGGCCTGCTTCTTGATAACACGCTCTGGATCAATCAAGGAAACAAATTCGTCGCATCAAAATCGACCTTCGAAATTCCCACAAAAGGCGCGCCCTTGGCCGCCGCATTCGTCGATACAAACGGCGACCAAAAGCTCGACGCGGTGTTTCTCACCTCGGAAGGTGAACTCCGCATCTTCGAAAATCCCGGAGTGAACGACAAGCCGTGGGCGTTACGAACCTCCAAACCGCTGTGGACCGGCGGCGACGCGCCTTTCTTTGCCGCGGTCGGTGATTTCGGCGACACCGGAAAACCGCATGCGATCGTGCTCACAAAAAGTGGTGTCACGCGTTACGCATTCGATGCTGACGGCGGCGTACCGTCCGACGTGACCCGTTTGACCGGCGTCGATTTTAAGAAAAAAAACGCGAACCAAAATGGATTCCAAAACGCGACCGCTGTTGTGCTTTCAATGAACGGCGAATCGCGGCCGGACGTTTTGATTTTCTCCGATGCCGGCGGACTCCTCCTATTCAATCGCGGCCTCGGCACCTTCTTCCCAGACGAAAGCGTGAGTGACTCGCTCACATCCAAAGGCACGACGCCGTTGCCACTGACACCGACACCCGCATCCGTTTGGACGCGCGCCAACCTGCATGGAAAAGGAATCGACGACGTGCTTCTGCTAGGACCGGACGGTACGCTCTACGAAATGAACAATTCGAATAAGTGAGCATGTCCAACTTCGCACCCATCGAAAACAAAAAGTCGAAAGCCATCCATGCTGCCCTTCTTCGAAATCAACTCGCCCGCCGTTATTCCCTCAGCGCTCGGCCCGCTCCAAGCGTTGATAGCGATTCTGCCGCATTTGATCGTGATCCTGACGACTGCGCTCGTCGCGTTGTTCAAACCGAAATCGTATCGCGCGCTGGTCCGTTATTTCTGGGCGCATAAGATCCTTGCGCTGATTTGCATTTCTCTGGGCGCGTCGATTGTGTATCTCGTTTTCTTCGGCTCACTTTTCAGCGGCAAAGCATCGCAGGAAAAAATCGGCTCCCCGTGGATCGCCTTTCGCGGCGGGCCGGAGCGAACCGGGGCAGTTCCCGGCGCGCGCGGACCACTTGAAAACGCGCGCGTCAATTGGAACTATTCGCGCTCGTCCCCGGGCAAAATCCAAGCCATCGATTCATCGCCGACTGTCATCGGTAACCGACTCTATTTCGGCACCAGTATCCAAACTCCATTCACCAAATCCGGCACGATCGTCTGCCTCGACACCGACACCGGTGCAGAAGTCTGGAAGTTCAGCGGCGAAGGCATGTACCGCCCACTCCAACCCGTCTTCGCGTCGCCAGCGGTCGGCGGCGACGGTGAGGCACCGCGCAAAATGCTCCAAAAAACGGCGAAATGAGAGTCGAGGTGTGGCTAAGAAGATGCGAGGTGGGGAGTTAGAGCTGTAAGTCCCGCGTCAGCGGGAACCGGAAGAACCCGATACGGCAGCAGATGGCGAAGACGCCAAACCGCATCGGCGGACGGAATAC
>JANXLS010000577.1 GCA_025355035.1 Planctomycetota bacterium
TCGCCGAACCACCTCGACCGCCATCGCACGATGGCCGAATACGCGGAAGCCAAGCTCAACATCATCCGCCATCAGGGCCCGTCCGATTGCGCCATTCTGAACGCCGACGATCCACTGCTTTCGGGCTGGGAATCGCAGACCCAGGCCCGCGTCATTCGCTTCAGCGTTAAAGAAGAGCCGAGCGGTAACGCGGCGTTCCTGGCCGGCGACAAATTGATCGTTCGTTGGGATGGAGTCGAAGAAGTCATCGCCCATCGCAAGATGCTCCGGCTGCCCGGCATTCACAACGTCGCCAACGCGCTCGCCGCGTCCGCAGCGGCGCTCGCGTTCGGAGTGCGCCCGTGGCAAGTCGCCGAAGCGCTCTCGAAATTCAGCGGACTCCCGCATCGGCTCGAAGTTGTAGCGAGCAATGATAAGAAGGTCACGTATTACAACGACTCCATTGCCACAACACCCGAATCAGCGATCTGTGCGCTCGCGTCCTTTGACGGCCCGATCACGCTCATCGCTGGCGGCTCGGACAAAGGGTCGGCGTACGACGAACTTGCCGCGTCCATTGTCCGAAAAGTTCGTCGCCTGATTCTGCTCGGCGTCACCGCTCCAAAAATTGAAGAAGCCGTCCTGCGCGCTGCAAAGCAATGCAACCGCTGCCCGGAAATCCTCCGCGCAACATCGCTTGAACACGCCGCGTCCCAAGCTTCCGCCGGAGCACTTCCCGGCGAAGCCGTGCTGCTCTCTCCTGCATGCGCAAGCTTCGACATGTTTCGAAATTTTCAGGAACGCGGCGAGTTGTTCCGCGCGTTAGCCCAGCGCTTCGTTGCCAGAACCGTCACACCCTCTGCGCGCGCCTAACGACTCACGACTTCTTCACGCCAATGTACAAATGCACGGTTCCGAACGTCATCGGAATCGCGCAAACATCAATCAATCCCAGGGCTGATAGACGTGCGCTCATCTCCTCCGGACCCGCGAACGCCTGCACCGATTGCGGCAAATACTTGTACGCGTCGCCCGCCGTAGCAGCGATTATTCGCCCTATCAATGGCAAGACGTGCTTGAAATAAAACATGTAGAGCGGCCCAAAAAACAGTCCCGTGGGCTTCGTGAATTCGAGCACCAATATCTTCCCGCTTGGCCGAACAATCCGAACCAGCTCACGCAATCCCACATTCAAATCCGCGACATTGCGGATCCCAAACGCCACGCTGGCCATCGCGACACTGTCGTTTTTCAGAGGAAGAGCAAGCGCATCGCCGATCCCAAATTCGATCCCCGTCACTTTTTTTCGCGCCGCTTTTTTCGGTCCGTACGCAACCATCTCGCGCGTGAAATCAAGCGCGATAATCCGGGCATTCGGAGCAACTTCATGCAAGGCAAATGCGAGGTCGCCAGTCCCGGTGCACAAATCCGCGATCGCATCCCCGGCCCCCAACCCCTTAGCCTCCCGAGCCGCGCGGCGACGCCACCGAATGTCCAGCCCCATCGACAGAAAGTGATTCAAAAAATCGTAGCGCCCGGAGACGCGCGAAAACATCTCGCGCACTTCTTCGGCAGATTTGCCGCCGGCGTTGC
>JANXLS010000583.1 GCA_025355035.1 Planctomycetota bacterium
GCGCCGAACATCTTTCATTCATTCTTTAACGAGGATATGCACGAATTTGATTTGTTCTCCAGGAAGATCGCATCGAAATGGCTAAACATATTTTCGTAACCGGCGGCGTGGTTTCGTCGTTGGGCAAAGGCATCACGACCGGCGCGGTGGGATTGCTGCTCAAGCGTATGGGGCTGACCGTTCGCCTGCAGAAACTCGATCCCTACCTCAATGTCGATCCCGGCACGATGAATCCTTACGAGCATGGCGAAGTTTACGTCACTGAGGACGGTGCCGAGACCGACCTCGACCTCGGTCATTACGAGCGGTTCACCGGCGACTATGTTTCGCGCGACAGCAACTACACGATGGGCCAGATTTATTCTTCCGTTATCGGCAAAGAGCGCAGGGGCGATTACCTAGGCAAGACCGTGCAGGTTGTTCCGCACACAACCGACGAAATCAAAAGCTGCATCCACAAGATCGCGCAGCCCGGCGTCGATGTCGTCATCACCGAAATCGGCGGGACCGTGGGTGACATCGAAGGCGCGCCGATGCTCGAAGCTGTCCGCCAATTCCGACACGAAGTCGGCAGTCGCAACTGCATGTTCATCCATCTGACGCTGGTGCCGTACATCAAGGCGGCGGGCGAAGTGAAGACAAAACCGACGCAGCAATCGGTCGGCGAATTGCGCCGCATCGGGATTCAGCCGGATATTTTGGTGGTGCGCACGGAAGTGCATCTCAATGACGACACTAAGAAGAAGATGGCGCTGTATTGCAACGTCGATTACGAGAACGTGATCGTTGAAAAAGATGTCGATCACAGCATCTACGAAGTCCCGCTCGCGCTCGTCGAACAAGGCATGGACCAGCTCATCAATGACCGCCTCAGCCTTGCGCGCGGCAAGCCGAAGATGACCGATTGGATAGACGTCATTGAGTCAATCAAGAACCCTGAGCACCACGTCAAGATCGCGGTCGTCGGAAAATACATCAAGATTCAGGACGCCTATAAATCGATTTACGAATCGCTGATCCACGCCGGGATTCATCACAAGGCGAAGATCGAAATCATCCGCATCGAAGCGGAGAGCCTCGAAAAACGCGGTGCACTTTCGCAGCTTGAAGATGTTCACGGCATTCTCGTCCCGGGCGGCTTTGGCACACGCGGCACGGAAGGAAAGATCGCTGCGATTCAAAACGCGCGCGAAAAGAAAATCCCGTACTACGGCCTCTGCCTCGGCATGCAATTGGCCGTGATCGAATTCGGCCGAAATGTCTGCGGCTTGAACGATGCAACCTCGACCGAATTCAACACGGGTTGCATCAACCCCGTCATTCACATCATGCCCGATCAGGCCAACGTCGCCGCGAAGGGCGGAACGATGCGGCTGGGCGCTTATCCGTGTGCGCTGAAAGAAGGCACCAAAGCACAAGCGGCGTACGGCCAAAAGCAGGTCAACGAGCGCCACCGCCACCGCTACGAATTCAACAACCAATATCGTGAGCAATTCGAGCAAAACGGCATGACGTTCAGCGGACTTTCGCCGGACGGTCGATTGGTTGAAATCGTCGAACTGGCCAGTCATCCGTGGTTTGTTGCCGTGCAATTCCATCCGGAATTCAAATCGACGCCGACGAATCCGCACCCATTGTTCCGCGAATTCATCGGAGCTGCGCTGGCTTACGCGAAGACCGGCAAATAGAGCCGAAGTCCGTTTGGCTCGCTAAGCGGAAGTTCAACATGCGAGTATAAAACGTGCTCCCCATTTACATCCTCGCTGGCGGAAAAAGTTCGCGCTTTGGTTCCGACAAAGCGCGTGCTGAATTGAACGGCGAGCCGCTGTTGAAACGCATCGTTCGGGTATTACAATCCAGAGGTGAAAGGTTCGCAGCCGTTGCCGATTCTCTCGACAAATACGCGGACCTCGGCGTCCGAACGATCGCCGATTCGCGCCCGGGATTGGGGCCGATGGGCGGATTGCTGTCAGCGCTCAACGATCTATCATCGCCGGGATGGTTGCTGCTGTGCAGTTGTGATATGGTCGCGCTGGATTGTACTTGGATCGATCAATTGGCCGACGCCCAGACACCCACAGTGCAATGCGTCGCGTTCAAAGGCGAACGCATCGAACCGCTCTTCGCGCTCTATCATTCCTCACTGGTTGAACGCGTCGAACGATCCATTAAGGCGAACGAATTATCTCCGTCGCGATTGATCGCCAGCGTTCCGAACGTGTTGCTTCCGCTCCCAAAAAACTGGCCCGAATTGGCCCACGTCAATACGCGCGACGAGTTGGCGAAGGCCACTCATACTCCGAATTGTTCGAAGTGATGAGCCATGTGTTTTCCGTGCAATTTCTGCCAGTACTTCAGCGTCAGCGGTCCGAACAAAGGTTGAACGGTTTTGCGGTTCGGCTCACGCTCCGACGTTTCCAAAAATCGGTCCATCGTTTGAATCAAACGTGTTCGTTCCTCGTCGATATTTCCTTGCGGTGCCGGAGTGAAGTGGTCTGGCACTTTGATCATTCCCTTTGGGAAGGGGAGAGGGCTGTCGATGGCAATGCGACGTATGATGTGACGTGAGAAGAAGTTGCTTTCATCCGTGATTTTAACTTCTTCGAGCGTTCCTTGAAGCGCGATTGTCAAATGCGCCAACAGGCCCGCTGGTTCGAGCTTTCCCCACAGGCGGTTGGAATCGGTTTTCAATGCGTTAATCCGCGCAACAAACTGCTCGCGATTCGCCGGATTCAAATGAACATATCCCATAATTCACTCCCGAGATGACGCGTTGAATTCACATGAGGCACGGATGACATTATATCGATCGATTTGAATTTTCTTTTCCGGATGCTGGTTTTATGCTAAAAATCAACAGCGGATTGAATCAACAAACTCTCAACGAAATCAAACGTATGCCCGGTAAAGTTGTTGTTCGCGATTTGAAAAAAAATTATGGAGCTGTTCAGGCGGTGCGAGGTCTCAGCTTCGACGTCGCTGATGGTGAGATATTCGGTCTGCTCGGCCCCAACGGAGCGGGCAAAACGTCTACGCTCGAATGCGTGATCGGTCTGCGCAAACCCGACGGCGGCTCCATTCAAGTCTGTGGATTTGATGCGCTTCAACAGCCGCGCGAGATCAAAGAACGAATTGGCGCAGCGCTGCAATACACCGCGCTTCAGGACAAAATCACGTGCCGTGAAGCGCTGCGATTGTTCGCCAGTTTCTACCGCAAGAGCGCCCCGCTCGATCAGTTGCTTGAACAATTTTCGCTCACCGAAAAAGCGAATGCGCGTTATGAAACGCTTTCGGGCGGGCAGAAGCAGCGCCTTGCGCTCGCGCTTGCGCTGGTCAACGATCCTGAGTTCCTTCTGCTCGATGAGCCTACCGCTGGCCTCGATCCGCAATCGCGTCGGGAACTTCACACCGTCATTCGCCAGATGAAAGGCGACGGTCGCACCGTTCTGCTTTCGACGCACTACATCGAAGAAGCCGAACTCCTCTGCGATCGCATCGCCATCATTGATAAAGGGGTCGTCATCGCCGAAGGCACTCCGCGCGAACTCGTGGCTCGGGCGAAAGCGCCGCCGCGCATCGTCTTCTCCGCATCGAAGCCCGCGGACGCCAACGCGCTGCGCAACCTCGCTTCGGTCAGCGCCGTCGACGTTGCCAAAGAAAGCATTACGCTCAGCACGTCCAAGCCGGGCGACAGCATCATCGACCTCGTCAAGTTTCTCGACCGCGAACACAACGAGCTTCTTGACCTCCACATTCAAAAGCCATCGCTCGAAGACGTCTTCATCGAATTGACCGGCCGCAAACTCAGGGACTAAAATCCGTAGGACGGGCTGTCAGCCCGTTCCATTGAGTGATCGCAAGGATATGAAGATGAAGACTGCAACGAAGGTTCGTGAATCCGCCGCGCCCTACGGCGTTATCGCTGAGCGTGTTGTACGGGTCGGCGAACGTCGCGTGCTACTTCACGGGATCAGTTGGGCCACGTATAAAGCATTGCTGAGCGATTTGGGAAACTCGAGGGCGTGTCGGCTGGCGTTTGATTCCGGGGAATTGGAGATTATGTCGCCATATTACAAACACGAGAATTCCCAATTGGGTCTCGGGCAAATGGTCTTGATTTTGGCGGAGGAGACAGGACTTCAATGTCAGCCTGCTGGCGCTTTAACCTGCGAGCGTGAGGATTTGCAAAAGGCAATTGAACCGGATGG
>JANXLS010000601.1 GCA_025355035.1 Planctomycetota bacterium
GCCGTCGATTGCGGTTCCGCTCTCCATAAAATTCACAACCACGTCGGCGGTTTGCGCCGCGCTGAGCGTCACGGTGAATTGTCCTTGCGCATTCGTGCTGGCGTCGGCCGTCGCGATCGTTGCGACGATAGAAGCATGCGGCAATGGGGGCAGAATCGAAATGTTCTTTGTGTACGCGTTGTCCGTCTCGTTTGTTTCAGAAATGGCGTTATTGGGATCGATCTTGATTCCCACTGTGTGGGGGCCGAAGGGCAACGAACCGATGTTGACATCCACGCCGTTCTGGATGCTGTTCGCTCCAAACGGGTTGGTCAGTGTCACTGTTTTCTTCGCGGTACCATCGACATCGACTTCGACCGTGACCGCTGAATTAATCGCGACGGTTCCGATGTTGGCGACGGAGAAGCTGACGTAGAGCGTGTCGGTCGGCGTCAAGCGGCTGTCGAGCGTTTTGCCTGTTGCTGTTGCGACAACAATTTCGTCGGACCATCCTGACAGCAGGATCGGTGTCACGTTCGGAAGATTGCTCACGTCACCGTTCGTCACGGTGAAATTCGTCGAACTTGTGGCGGTGCCATTGTTCGTTGTGGCGGAGATCGTTCCCGTGGTAGTTCCAGCGGGAACCTGATATGTTGCCTGCGTCGACGAAAAGATTCCTTGCGCCGTCACGCCGTTGAATTGGACCGTCAGCGGACTTAGGAAATTCGTCCCAACGATCGTTACGGTGGTACCGATCGGACCGCTTGCAGGACTGAAACTGGCGATCGTCGGCAGGTTGGTTCCCGTACTTCCGCCACTGAGCGCTGGGATCAAATTCGATAAGACCGGCGTACCGATTCCGGTGCAGAGATCAAATCCAGTACCCGCGTTGTAATTGCCATTGTTGCCGGAGGTCGTATCGCGAAAACTTGCCGTGCCGATGAGCGGATACACTTTTTTACCGAGCACGCCAACCGGAGGCAGACTCGCCAGGCCTCGCGCTTCATTGATGAGCGCGCAGAACCCCGCCCACGCCGGAGCACTCCAACTTGTCCCGCCGATTGTGAATGATGAACCGTTCTGAATCACGAACGCTCCCGTGCCAGGATCGGCTGGCGCAGCGACGTCGGGATTCAAGCGAAACGTTCCGCTTGGTACGCCGGGCCCTGTTTGCCAAACCGGTCGGCTGAAGTATCCGCTGACTCCGCCACCGCTGCCATCCCACACGGTCTCGGACGCGATGCTCCCGCCGCTCGTCAAATTTAAACTCGTCCCGCCCACCGCCGTCACGTTGGGATCGTTGGAGGGGGAACTGATCTGCGCCGGCCCGAGTGGATCGGGCTGCGAACCGTTGTCGCCGCTGGACGCGAAGACTGTCACGCCGCTGCCGGCCAGCATGGCGAAAAGCTGAGCGTCGGTGTTCATCTGCGCATGGGTTGTGTCCAATTCGTTTCCGCCATAACTCAAGGAGATTTGGTTGAGTCCCGACACCTGTGGCAAATCGGCGATGATCTTCATGTATGCGGCATCGAGATTCGGGTCCGACAAATCGGTGGTGATATAGACGCGGATTTTTGCATTGGGAGCGATGCCGCTACTCCACTCTGTATCGAGCGATTCTTCGCCGGATGTCGGTGGGTTCTTTCCTGTCACCACTTGGACAAATGTGATGTTGTTCAACGATTGAGCGACGCCAGTTGTGTTCCAGAATTGCGTCAGATCGGCCAATTTGGGCGGCGTGTCGATGACGATGCCGATTGTTTGTCCGGCACCAGAAACGGTAAGGTTGTCTCCGCCGTAGGCCTTCAAAATCTCGCTTGGATAAAACGGTGCTTTCGTGTTCACTAACGGTTTTTTTTGCGCAGTTCGCGAATGAACGCGTTTTTGCAGATGCGGCTGCAGACCGTTTACGCCCAGAATCAGAGCGGCGATCGATGCGGGAAGTCGCGGTGCCGTCGCAGCGGAAATATGTGTCTTGCCATTCACCGTCACTCTGGCGAATGACATTCCCATTTCTTTTGAAATGCGATCGATTGATCCGCTGGCGATGATGCCCAGTCGATTCGGATCGTGTCGCGTGATCGTGAAAGCATGTTGAGTCAACCATGCCGCGACAGTCGCATAATCCATTTCGAGCGGAAAATACTTCTCGATCGTCTCCGCGCGCGAAACGATCTCGCCTTTTGCCACGCGAAGCTGCAAGCCGGACATGTCGCGTAATTTCAGCGGAATTAAGAACTCCATTGTTGCCGCTGTTTCAGTCGGTGTCAGTGCGGCGCGCGTGCCCAATTCAACGGGCAGCGGGCGAATGCTCTCGACGAGTTCGACTAATTCTTCAGCCCTGGCGTGGGCGGACAGGCAAAAAATAGCGAGTAGCGTACAGGCTAAGATTGAGCGACGAATCGGTGGCATCGTATTAAAACTGCATCGAGCCCTCATAAGCGTTCCTTGCTCTCTATAAATTAGTCGATGACATCACCCATTTTTAATATATGACAAACAGTGATAAACCGACATTACATCCAATTCTCCACTAATTAGAGAATCGATATTGGGAAATGTTTACTGAAATCGAAAGGGAATTGGCAGTTCGATACCGAATTCAACATAGTGTGTGCCCATGACCATGGATTTTTTTCAAAGATGTCACTGCACAGCTCGAAAACAAGTGTATTCGTTTCAGCATTTCATTCATGCTTTTAGAGAGCCATAATTAGGAGGAAGATCTGTCGTGAAACACATGCTTCTGTTTGTGCTGGCGTCCGTGCTGTGTACCGCTTCGGTCTGTGCCGCCGATAAAATCAAAGTTCTGTTGATCGATGGTGAAAACAATCACAATTGGCGCGGGACGACGCCGGAACTGAAGGCGATTCTCGAGAACGCAGGTATTTTTTCGGTCGACGTTTCGACGACTCCACAAGGCCCGGTCGCTCCGAAACTCGCCAAGAATGCAACGCCCGAACAGAAGGCTGAACACGTAAAACTCATGGAAGCGTACAAAGCGGAAGAGAAGAAATTTCAGGAATCGACGAAGGGTACGTGGCATCCGAAATTCAGCGACTACGGGGTGGTCGTTTCGAATTACAATGGTCGCGAATGGCCGGATGAAGTGAAGAAGGATTTCGTGGCGTTTGTAAAAAACGGCGGCGGTTTCGTTTCGGTTCACGCAGCGGACAACGCGTTTCCGAACTGGCCGGAGTACAACGACATGATCGGGCTCGGCGGTTGGGGCGGGCGCAATGAAAAATCCGGTCCGTATTTGCGTTTCAAAGATGGCAAATACGAAAAAGACACAACTCCCGGCCCCGGTGGTGGACACGGCAAGCAGCACGAATTTCTGATGGAAATGCGCCAGCCTGAACACCCGATCGTGAAGGGACTCCCGGCCAAATGGCGGCACGCGAAAGACGAACTGTATGCAAACTTGCGCGGACCGGCGAAAGATGTCGAGATTTTGGCGTCGGCGTTCTCCGACAAAACTCAGGGCGGCACAGGCTACGACGAGCCGTTGCTGATGGTCATTCCGTACGAAAAAGGCCGCGTCTTTCACACCGCTTTGGGGCATGCACCGGAGACGATGCAGGGCGTCGGATTTCAGATCACGCTTGCGCGTGGCGTCGAATGGGCCGCGACCGGAAAGGTGACGCAAGCCGCGCCGCCTGCGGAAGACCTGCCTGAGCATAACCCGGTGTTACGCGAACCGGTCAAGAAGTAATCGCGATGCAAGGCTATTTGTTGGGGCGTTCGATGATTTCTATCCTCGAACGCCCTTTTTCATTGGCGCGGTCGCGAAACAATTATTTTATTTTTCTTTAAAATACTTCTTGATATTAGGTTAATGTTATATATATTAGGGTATTCAATGTCAATAAATCAATTTAATCGCTGAAAATCACAACCCACGAGGAATTGCCCATGGCCGCAAAACCGCCGAAAGAAGACAAGAACGCCGCTCGCGCACAGAAGGAAGTCGATGTCGAGAAACAACGCAAACAGGAAGCGTTGAAGCGTGCTGTGGACATGATCGAAAAGAACTTCGGTTCCGGCTCGCTCCAGACGCTGACGTACGACGGTTCGCGGCACATCCCGTCGATCTCGACAGGCTCGCTGGCGATCGACATGGCGCTGGGAGTTGGCGGCATTCCGAAAGGACGCGTCATTGAGATTTACGGACCGGAATCGAGCGGCAAGACGACACTGGCGCTGACGATCGTCGCGAATGCGCAGAAGGAAAATGGCGTTGCAGCCTACATCGACGCGGAACACGCGCTTGACCCGCAGTACATGAAAAAGCTCGGCGTGAAGCTCGATGAACTGCTCGTCAGTCAGCCCGACACTGGCGAACAGGCGCTGGAAATCTGCGAGCAACTCGTTCGTTCCGCCGCGATCGACGTGGTGGTTATCGATTCCGTGGCGGCGCTCGTGCCGAAAGCTGAAATCGAAGGCGAAATGGGCGATTCGCACGTCGGACTCCAGGCGCGATTGATGTCGCAGGCGTTGCGCAAAC
>JANXLS010000613.1 GCA_025355035.1 Planctomycetota bacterium
TCGCCGAAATCGCGCGGCTGTCAGCGGAATTGACGCAGCCCAAAGGCACTGTTCATGTCATCAGCGACGTGCACGGCGAAGCGAAAAAGCTGCGGCACATCATCAACAATGCGTCCGGAACGTTGCGACCGCTGGCGGAAAAATTGTTCGCGCATCGCATGGAACCGAAACAGTTCCAGGACTTCTTGAATCTCATTTTCTATCCTCAGGAATTTGGCGAACGGATCGCCGCGCAGCTCGTTGATCAAAAGGCCGCTTGTCAGTTCGCTCAACGCGTGTTGTCCGACATGTTCGAAATTCTTCGCGTGCTCGTCCGGCGCTATCCGATGAATTACGCGATCGCGGTCTTTCCGACGGAGTTCCGCGAATTGTTCATCGAGATTCTGCATCAGCCTGAAATGGATCACGGGCAGGAGTACATCGCCGCAGTCGTCGAGGACATGGCGAAACGCGGGCGCGAAATGGAGCTCGTTCAACACACGTCGCGCGCGATCCGAAAACTCGCCGTGAGTGAAATTGTACTCGACGGAGATTGCTGGGATCGCGGTCCGCGCGGGGATTTTGTTGTCGATTATCTGATGAAGCAATTGAATGTCGCGTTCGTTTGGGGCAATCACGACACGGCATGGTTCGGCGCATCGATGGGACACGAAGCCCTGATCGCCCACGTGCTGCGGCTGTCGACGCGGTACCGAAATCTATCGCAATTGGAAGAGGGTTACGGCATCACGCTCCAGCCGCTGGAGCATCTTGTCCGCGCGGTTTACGCCGACGACCCTGCCGCGTGTTACGTGCTGAAAGGCACGGGACTGCGCGACGTGGTGACGGTGCAGCGGATGCAAAAAGCGGCGGCGATCATGCAGTTCAAGCTCGAAGGCCAGATGATCGCGCGCAATCCGGAATGGGAGATGGAGCATCGGCGGTTGATGCACCGCATTGACAAGAAGGCCGGAACGATTGAAATCGATGGCACGATTTATCCGCTGAAAGACACGTCGTGGCCAACGCTTGACCCGGCGAATCCGTATGAACTTTCGGACGAAGAACAGAAGTGCATGGCCCGCATTCGCGAGTCGTTCCTGCGCTCGGAAAAACTGGCCGGTCACGTCAATTACATGATCTCCAACGGCAGCATGTATGTGCGGCGCGACGACCATTTGATTTTCCATGGCTGTGTGCCTGTTGATGAAAAGGGCGAGTTTCTGCCGATGACGCTGGACGGCAAACAGTACACCGGCCGCGCGCTGTTCGAAGCCATCGAACACATCGTTGCCCGGACACCGGAAAAAACCGCGCTGAAGGACCTGGATTTACTCTGGTATCTTTGGAGCGGACCGCGTTCACCGCTCTTCGGAAAGGATCGCATTACAACGCTCGAAGCGTCGCTCATCGAAGACAAAAAGACGCACGAGGAAACGAAAAATCCATACTTCAATTTGATCAATGAGGTTCCGTTCTGCGACAAAATTTTGACTGAATTTGGCATGAACACGGAGCGCGGTTTGATCGTCAACGGGCACGTGCCGGTGAAGGTGGAGAAGGGCGAGAACCCGATGAAGCTCAGCGGAAAAGCGATTACGATCGACGGCGCGTTTTCTGAAGCGTACGGCGATCACGGCTACACACTGGTGCTTGAAGCCGGGCAGACGTATCTGGCCGAACACAGCCATTTCGAATCGGTCGAAGCAGCTCTGCGCGACGGTGTGGATATTATTCCGAAGATCACGGCGATTCGACAGTGGGACCCGTCGCGACGTGTCGCGGATACCGAGCGAGGATTGTTGATTCGCGCGGAGATCGAGTTGCTTGAGAAACTCGCTGCCGCGTATCGGGAAAATGCGTTGCGCGAAATTCGGTGAGGCGATTACGAAGCGAGCGCTTCGCGCTCAGCTTCTTCGGCTTTCCAAGCTTCAAGCGCTTGCAGCGCATCGACGGGAGTTTGGTGGACGGTTTCTTTAACGACGAGGCCATCGCGCATGTGAAGCGCTCGGCCGGCGCAAGCGGCGACGTCATGTTCGTGCGTGACCATCAGGATCGTCAGGCCTTCGCCGTTGAGTTTTTGAAGCAGTGCGAGGATTTCATAGCCGGTGCGCGTGTCGAGATTGCCCGTCGGCTCGTCAGCGAGCAAGAGAGAGGGACTGTTGGCGAGCGCGCGGGCGATGGCGACCCGCTGCTGTTGGCCGCCGGAGAGCTCTGTGGGCTTGCGATCAAGCTTGTCTTTCAGACCGACGCGGACCAGCGCTTCTTCGGCGCGCTTGCGACGTTCGAAACCGGGCGCACCAGCATATTGGAGCGGGAGTTCACAATTTGCGCGGGCACTTAAACGCGGCAGGAGTTGAAAACTTTGGAAGACAAAGCCAAGTGTTCGCGAGCGAATGCGCGCAAGTTCCCGGCGCGATTTTCGCGAGACGTCTTCACCGTTCAGAAGGTACGCCCCGGTCGTCGGGCGATCGAGGCAGCCGAGGATATTCATCAGTGTCGATTTACCGGAACCGGAGTGGCCCATCACGGCGATGAAGTCCCGGCGCTGGATCGCGAAGCTGACACCGCGCAGGGCGAATACGGGATTTTTGGTCGTGTTGCCGTAGGTTTTGACGAGCTTCCGCGCTTCAACGACGGCGGTGTTCGATGGCGGGCTTGCGGGTGTCGGGATCATCACTCTTCGTTTCGATGAGGTGAACGGAACGCGCGCGCGACATTTACTTTTCCTTCGCGCCTCTTTGTTGTAAGAATAGGCTCTTCGCGTACGCAATCAATTGAAACGGCGGATCGATGCTCATGGTCACAACGGCTCGGCAAAACGCGCAGACTGCGACGGACTCATCTAAGAGTCCCCTGCTTGAAGTCTGCAACATCACGAAGCATTTTCCAATTAAGCGCGGGCTGCTCGCGAAAACGGTTGGGCACGTGAAGGCT
>JANXLS010000614.1 GCA_025355035.1 Planctomycetota bacterium
CAGCGCCAAAACTGGTGCTAAACGTAAAACGCGATGATCAAACCGCGTCCGCCGAATTATTTGAATTGCTGCCGTTGGGCCTGTTTGGTATATTACGTCGGATCGTTTTCGGGGCCACTATCGGCTTGGGTCTTCGCACACGCAGGAACAATTATCCTGTCAATTGATTGCGTTCTTTAAATGCTGAGTACTTCCGTGATTGACGCGCGGTTTGTGTACCTCGTCCACGAACTGCAATTGTTCGGCTTTGCGGGCACCGAAACCCTCATCGAAGCCGCCGCTCTCGATCAGTTGATTGCGGACCTCGCACCGTTTCAAAATGAATCCTCGGACCGCGCCGGCTTGCGGAATATTTTGGACATTCCCGGTGTGGCCGCATTGGCGTCCAAGGGACCTGTTCGCATGGTCGCTGAAGCGGTGCTGGGATCGACATGTTTTGCGGTGCGCGGGATTCTCTTCAACAAGGCCCCCAGTGCGAATTGGAAAGTGGGCTGGCATCAAGACACTTTCATTGCTGTACGCGAACGAATTGAGGCGCCGGGCTTCGGCGCATGGTCGGAAAAGGCTGGCGTAATACATTGTAAACCTCCGGATGAAGTGCTCCAGCGGATGGTCTCAATCCGCCTTCATCTTGACGCCTGCGGCGAAAGCAATGGACCATTGCGCGTGTTGTCGGCGACCCATCGCCACGGCATTCTAAATGCAGACGAAATTCTAAAGCAAATCGAGGCGGGCGAGCAATTCGCACTGACGTTTACGTCGGAACGCGGCGCAATGCTTGTGTTCAAACCATTGCTGCTGCATGCCTCGTCGCCAGCGGTCCTCCCCCAACATCGTCGCGTGATCCATATCGAGTTTGCCGCAGACCCCCTCCCCGACGGATTGAATTGGCGTTGGGTGGTACGATGACTCTGATTATATCGACAAATATTAAAAAATATTTTCCCATGGGTTCCAACGAATTCTAAAAACCGATTCTTGACCGCTGTCAACGCGGCGTGTAAAAGCTCTGATCCCATGAAACTGTCTCGCCCCCTGACCCTCGTTTTGATCTTCAGCCTACTGCTGAGCGCAAACACGTGCTGTAATTGCGGGCAGTTCGATGGCGATGATTGCCGCGATGATTCCTGTGCTGGCGTCCACAACGAATCGGATTGTGGTGCGAAAACGTTGTCGAAGAGCTGTCCGTTTACCGCCACGGTCACCACCGTCACAGAAGCTCAGCATCCTGACGCGCCCACGGTTGATTTCATTCTCGATGCAGCGTTGATTTCATTCTGTTCCGCGGATTTCATCACGCTGCCGTTTGAGTTCTGCTGCTTCAATTCGGTTCATCCGCCACCTATACTCAGTCACCAAATCCTGCGCTGTTAAATCCTGCCACCACAAATTGCGTCCTTCGCTGTGCGGTAGCCGCATGGCTGGCCATTTCGTTTGTGCTTGCAGGAGAAAAACGTGTTCAGATCAAAACTTCTTTATTGCGTACTGGCTGCCGTGGTCTTTTTGACGGGTTGCGAGCGGTATCAACAACACCCCTTGGATTCGACTGCGATTATCCAGAGTGTCGATGCTGTTCGGCGCGGGCCGGTGATTGACGCCGGCTCTGCCCGCAAACCGTTGACGTTCTCCGCTGCCGCCGAACTGGCCGCGATCCATAGCCCCGCATTAAGAGATGCGCTGGCGGAATACCGCTCCGCGCTGGCGCTGGCTTGCGTGAAGACGCCGCTTCCAAACCCATCCGTCGAAGTTGGTCCGCGCTTTGGCTTCGGCCCCGACGTGATCCGGCGCAGGGTTGAACCCTTCGGTTCAATCGGGTTCGCCATCCCAACGGGCAAGCGCTTAAAGCGACAAGACGAACTTAACCGCATCAACGCCGAAATGGCGAACGTCGAGTATGTCGCCAAGCATCGCGAGACTTATTTGGCCTTGCGGAAGGCGTATGCTGAATTGACGCTGTCGCGCTTGCGACTGACGACGCGGAAATCTATCCTCGAATCTGCCGCAAAGACTTCGATTCTGAATAAAAAGCAGGTGGAAAATGGGCAGATTACGGCGCTCGATGTGGTTCTGTTTGAGCTTGACGCCGGCCGGATGAAGGGAGAGTCCCTCGATGCCAACTTCGATATTGCAAATGCTGAATCGACTCTCGCGGAACTGGTGGGCTTGAACTGGGAAGCGTTGGGAGCCTTGCCGGAGAATTCATTACCGCAGCCGCCAACCACGATTCCTCCGCCGGTCGAACTCAAAAAAATTCTCGCGGCAAATCACACCGATTTGGCCCGCTTGCGCGTGAAATATGAAGCCGCTGAGGCACAGCTTCGATTGGAAATCGCCAAGCAGTATCCTGATTTTAAGTTCGGAACATCCGGCGAGGGCGACATCAACGACCGGAAAACTTTGATCGGCCTGACGCTGGGCATTGACGTGCCAATCTTCGACCGCAATCAACAGGCGATAGCTGCGGCCAAAGGCAAGCGCGAAGAACTTCGCACAAAATACGAAGCGGCAGCAAACCGCGCATTAGCCAGCCTTGATCGCGCCGTGCGTGCGGTTCAACTGGCTTCTGAAAAACTGGAATTCCTGCGCAACGAACTGCTGCCGCTGGCGAAACAAAGCCTGGAGCTGACGCAGAAATCGGTAGACATAGGCGCGTCGGATTCGTTTCGTCTGCTTGAAAATCAACGTGCTCAACGAACGGTCACGCTCAGTGTGGTTGACGCTGAACTTGTTTTCCGTCGAGCGTGGGTTGACCTGGAGCAGGCAGTTGGCTATCCGCTGATGCTCTTCCCTGAAGAACCGAAAGGCGCCATGCCGGCGCTTCCCGACTTAGGCAACGCCTGCATTCTTCCTTCAAATCTCATTGCCCCGCCAGTGGAGGCCCAAAAATGAAGTGCGCCAGTTTACGTGCCGTATTTGTGTCGACGACCTTCTTGATCGGAACGGCGGTTCTACATGCCGAGGAGTCGAAGGCCCCTGAAAAAAAGGACCCCGCAGACGATAAAGGCAAAGCGGAAAAGGATAACCGCAAGGTAGTTCGATTGACCACTGCCGGACTGCGGATGGCCGAACTTGAACTCCAGATAGCAAAACCCGGAACCATCGCTCGGAGCGTGGATGCTCCCGGCGAGATCGCATTAAACGGCGATGCCTTCGTCCACGTCACGCCGCGAATGGCCGGGGTAGCAATTAAAGTTTTGAAGGTTGCCGGCGATAAAGTTAAGGCTGGCGACGTGCTGGCCATCGTCGAAAGCACTGAACTGGGCAACGGCAAACTCGAATACTTCTCCACAAAGACAACGGCTGAGTTCTCCAAATCGGATCTTGAACGCGAGCAGAGCATTTACGATGGGACCGAAAAGCTTCTCGCCGCGGTGAAAAACGATCCGACGCCGGACGATCTTGAAACTTCGGTAGCGCAGCTTCCGCTCGGAGACATTAAAACTAAAATCCTGTCTGCTGCGCGGACGCTCCGACTCGCGGAGGCGTCACTCCAGCGCGCAGAAAAAGGGCGCAAAGACAATCTCGTCAGCGCGACAGTTTTCGATGCAGCCGTGAAAGACGTTGGCGCCGCGCGTGCGGAATATAAGGGCGCGATCGAGGAACTCCGGCTCAGTTCAAAACAGCGGCTCTTGCAAGCGCAGCGCGCGGTCCGTGTCAGCGATGCGGCGGTGGCCACTGCTGAACGCCGTTTGTATTTGTTGGGACTGACGGCGGATCAGATCAAGACCGTGACTGCCGAAGCCCCGGACCAGGTTGCCCGCTATGAGATCAAGGCGCCAATCAGTGGAATGATTCTTGAAAAACAAGTCACGCAAGGCGAACACGTCGAACAAACGAAGGAGTTGTTTACCATCGTTGACCTCGCCACGGTGTGGGTGAATTTGCGCGTCTACACGACGAACCTGGAGCAAGTTCGTGCTGGGCAAAGCGTGCGCATCACAGTCCCGCAAAGCGATAAACCGCTGACCGGCAAGATTACCATTATCAGCCCGCTGATCGACGAGCGAACTCGGAGCGCGACCGCGCGCGTGATCCTTGATAACGCGGCAGGATCGCTGATGCCGGGAATGTTTGTATCTGCGTCGATTATTCAGGAAGAAGTCAAAGCCGAACTGGCCGTCCCAGTGGAAGCGCTTCACACGATTGATGGGAAGTCGGTAGTTTTTGTGAATGAAGACAAAGAAAAGGACGGCGAATTTTTTGCAACGCCGGTCCTCGTCGGGTTAGCCGACGACCTTTTTGTACAAATCAAATCGGGCCTAAAACCCGGTGCGACGATCGCGGTTCACAACAGCTTCACCTTAAAGGCAGAGCTTGGAAAAGGCTCGGGCGACGAATAATAATTCGATTGGAGAATGAGAGATGTTAGAGCGCTTATTAGGATTCGCGATCCAGAACCGGCTGCTGATGGTTCTGATCGGTGTTGCAATCGCCGTGTGGGGCTTCGTCAATTATTCAAAACTGCCGATTGATGC
>JANXLS010000667.1 GCA_025355035.1 Planctomycetota bacterium
CGCTGCAGTATTGTCCGCCGCACCACATTTTGCGCGGGCGGGTGTTGGATTCGCTGGGAAAATATTTTGCGAGTCTGAGCAATTTTGTGGCGGCGCGCGATTTTTTTGCGGAATCGTTGAAGCGGAAAGAGCGGGCGGGGGATGTCAATGGGATAGCGTTCGCGCATGGAAGTCTGGGGCGATTGATGCTTGATTGGGGGTATCTTGCGGATGCGCGGGATCACTTTTTGAAAGACCTCGAACTGATACGCGGGAAAGACAAAATCGGCGAAGCGCAGATGTACAATTTTCTGGGGCGGATCGATCTGGCCAAAGGGCGTTACGAGGAGGCGGCGGGGTGGTTGGACGAGAGCGCGCTGCGCGCGGCGGATGCGGGGGCGACGTGGATTGAGGGGTTTGCGCGGAAGGATCGGGCGTTGGTTTATTTGGCGCAGGGGGATTTGGCGGGTGCGGAAAAGGAACTGGATCGCGCGGGGGCGTTGCTGACGTTTGCGGAAGGCAGGGCGCATGTGGATCGGTCGCGAGCGATGGTGCGTCGGGCGCAGGGGCGGTTTGGCGAATCGGAAGAGATGCTGCGGCGCGCGTTGAGTCAATTTGAAGCGAGCGGCGAGGAGCCGGAAGCGGCGGCGACGTTGATTGAAGAGGCGCGGACGCTGCGCGCTCGGAAGGCGCCGCCGACGGTGTTGCGGCATGCGCTGGCTCGGGCGTTGGAGCGCGCGGAGGGTTGTCGCCGGACGGGCTTGGTTCGCGAGGCGGAGGGGGAGATGCGCCAGGCGGATATGCAGCAGTATGCGATGCATGCGTACAGCCGGGCGACGGGTAAGAAGATTGAAGAGGACGACGTGTGTTTGTACGAAGGCGTGGCGGAGACGCTGACGGTTGTATTCATGGATTTGAAAAACTCGACGGAGTTCGTGATCTGCCACGATCCGCGCTGGGTGTTGATGTCGCTGAATCAGATATTTGCGGAACTGGATTTGGAACTGCGGAAGTATGGGGCATCGGTGAACCAGTTTTTGGGCGACGGATTCATGGCGTATTTTCGGGGCGAGGACCATGCGCGGCGGGCGGTTTCGGCGGGGTTGGAATTGGGGCGCGTGATTGCGGCGGTGAATCGTCCGCGCGCGCTGTTGGGGCTGGCGCCGTTTGAAGCGCGATTGGGAATTGCGACGGGTGAAGTGGTGCTGGGGCATGTGGGGACGTTTCGGAAATTCGATTTCACGGCGGTGGGGCCGGCGACGCATTTTGCGGCGCGATTGCAGGCGGAGGCTGAGAACGGGATGCCTTGCATCAGCCGTTCGACGTATGAACGCGTGGCGCGGCACTTCACGTTTCGGAACACGTCGGGGCGCGATGCGAAATTGAAGGGGTTTGGCGAGCAGCGCGTTTGGGATGTGGTGGGGATTGTTGGGACGCAGATTTTGACGAATTTGCGAAGGCCGAAGGGGTAGAGCGGTGAAGAAATACGTCATAAACCACGCAAGGTCGTCATAAACGAGACTGGGCGGGGATGAAGTGGGTAGAAAACGTTATGACGGCATTATTTTCATGTTGAATTGAGATTATTATTAGGTAGTCTTTAGTGTCGATTTCTTCGGGGGAATGGTCGATGGATGTTCTACAGACTCAGCGCCTGGCTTTGAAGCGGTTACACCAGCGAGAACATTGGTTGAGGCAGAATTCGCACCTTGAATCGATATTAAAATCTGAGGGTCAGGATATTTCGGATCGAGCAAATGTCCTAGCGCTACAGAGAGCTTCTGTAGCGGCGGCCATATATCCAGTTCAGCTGGTATGTAGCGCATTTGAAGCGCAATCCATTGTATCGCATCAACAGCTTCTTTCCGTGTCATGGATAGTCGCTTCAATCCGGGAACGTCGGCGCGCGCGCTGTCTACGTTAACCGTTTCCTCTTGCTGTTTTCTCCTATGATATTCGTCAAACTTTGCTTTCAGCAGCGGCATGTGTT
>JANXLS010000692.1 GCA_025355035.1 Planctomycetota bacterium
ATCGACCATCACGTACCCAATTTCTGTCGTGGTGCCGTTGATCGTTTGGCGCAGCACCGCGTATTTGTATTCTCCGCCCAAAGGCGACAGGAAAAAGCGCGACATGCTGTCCGGCGTCGGTTTGCCATCTTTGTCCGTCAGTTGGTTTTCATTCACTTTCAGATACGGGCCGTAGTGCATTTCGCTGACTTTTGCATCCGGAATGAATACGCGCGTCAGATACAAAGCGACCATCTGCGAACCGTTGTTGCTCGTCACGCCGCCGCCCGCGTCCGGCGGAAATGCGTTAAAATCTTTGCGATAGTCTTCCAAGGCCATCGCAATCGTGTCCATCGTCTTACGCGCCTGCATCGCTCGCGCTTTGGTTCGGAAATAGCTGAACACCGGAAACAGCGCCGCCGAAAGCAGCGCAATGATGCTGATGACAATGAGCAATTCCAGCAGGGTGAATCCGCGTGAGGCTTTCGATTTGTTCTGCATGACAGCATTCCTTTTCAGTCCGTGTACTCAGCTCCGCGTAAATACTTAGAACCCTTTGTAGACGGGAAAAACCATCTTTGTTGTCTCAAGATTGTTGACGTTGCCCACGTCCGGGCCGTATTGAATTTCCATTTCGATCGATGCAGGAAGCGTTCGCGGATTCAACAACGTAATCAAAGCGGGATTGTCCGGTTTTAGCGGCGGATCGATGATGCGAAATTTGACCGACCGAACATTGCTCATCATGATCGTCGATTCCGACGAATCTTCAGCTGACTTCGTGTCTTCGAAATATTGCATGTCCCCGATCTCGTAAGCCGGATTGACCTTCGGTGACGGCGGGTTGGTACTGTTATCCATCTGAATCTGCCCATATTGATCCAGCATGTACGGCCCCGTCAGATCGCGCCGGCGAATCAATTTCCCGTCTTCCGGTTTCTTGCCGGCGACAAAAATATATTTCACATCGACGTTCACCGGGCGGCCATCTTCGTCGGTTGCAGTTGCAAACGAGATGTAATCTTTTGTGTTGATGTCGTAGTCGTAACAGGCATAAGCGCCGACCTTCGATTTCAGACGCGGCGCGCTCAGCATGTTGCCGATCTCCTGACGCATACGGATGTTCAACGCACGCAGGCGCTCGGTCAGCGAGATGCGCATGTTGGCATCGCGCGTCGCCGCCGTCGCCAACTTAAACACCTGCGCCAGAATCGACAGCAGGAGCACTGAAATCGTGACCGCAACCAGCAATTCGATCAGCGTAAAACCGGCCTTGGAACCGCGTAACTTTCGCATAAATCGATCATCCTTTTTTTCACTTCAATCCAGCACAAGCTCCGCACCGTCATTCTCAGAACCCAGCCGTCACAAACGTCGTATACCACTGAATGGGTTTCGCCCCGGCCGGAACTTGATCTTTCTGAGTGCGATAAACTGCAATCGCAATTTCATACAGCCCGTTGACCCAGACAGGTTTTCCGGTGGCATCGCGAGCGGCGGACGAGTCCACGTAGTTCGTGTCAAACGGATCATCCGGATTCATCGGCGGATACCACACCGCAATGCTCCCATCCCCGTTTCGGTCCGAATGAACCGGTCGACACAAGCACTTCCAAAACAGATCGCGCGCCGGGTCGATGCGGCAAGGTTGTTCGGTATTCGCGAATGAAATGGTGCCGTCAGGCTTCGTTTCAAAATGAATCCACGGATGCTGATTCGTGCCGGGTGGATTGCCCGAAACATTGATCTGATCCAGCACCAGTCGATGCGAAACAGGCTTAGTGCCATCACCGTCGGACTCGGTTAAAATGCGCGTCAAAAGTGACTGCACTTCCATCGATGCCGCTGACGAATTGGACGCCTTCGACGCGCTGGTCAATCCGGCTGTGAAGAGCGACAACACGCCAACAATGCCGATCCCCAGCATCGCTATCGCGAAGATGACTTCGATTAAACTGAAACCCCTCTGGCGGCGGCGGTGAGCTGAATTGAACATACGATTGATACCTCGTTTAAACGTTTCTTTCGGACTCTGTTTCACATCCTGCATGTCACGGACGTCGATCTTTATAGACCACTTTTAAAACGCGCATTCTCCGCTACGGGTCCGCTCCCTCTTTACTTGACGTGAGTGGTCTTCATCGACTCCAGCGTTTCACCGACATGCGCACGACCCGTGTTCTGTTCGATGCGGACATAACGCTTGTTCTTGGTCGTGTTGTCGGAAATTTCGATCACGCTGAAAACCGTCGTCGTACCGTCCGGTCGGAACATGAGCGGAAAGCTGTACTTGCTATTCTGCAATGCCGCCTGATACGGAGGTGTTGAATCCGGATCCAGCGCAGTCATTGTGATGCCCTGCGGAATCAGGCGCAACGGACGCAGATCAAACAGCACGTCGTCCACCACAATATCGCAACCGCTGACGCTGAATCCACCGAAGCCGTTGCTCAGAATCTTGCTCGAGTCCGTAATTGTGCAAGGACCCACCGAGTAACTCAACGGCTCAAGCTGTCCATCGGCCCATATTTTGCCGGCAACAATCGCCCGTGGTGTCGGTGATCCGTCTTCCGTCGGCG